>JBAXOC010000177.1:0-4069 GCA_037133455.1 Comamonadaceae bacterium
TAGACGTGTTTGAAGGGCACTCGACCTGTGAAGTGTGTGGTCATCATGATCATTCGGGCGACCCAGAAGAAGATGATGTCGTAGCCGGTGACTAGGACGCTACTTGGTAAGTACAGGTTGTAGTCGCTTTGAGGGTCGCCAGCGGGCATGCCGGAACCGGTCTTGCTCATACTCGCTGCGCTCGCCAAATCGCTGCTACCGGTTCCGGCATGCTCGCTGGCTGCGATGTTGCTCCAGCCCATAGTTGAAAACGGCACGAGTGCGCTGGAGTACCAAGTGTCGAGTACGTCTTCGTCACGTCGCAATGTTTTTCCTGGCGCTTGGGCTTGGGCTTCGGCTTCGTTGCGAGCGACGATGACATTGCCGTCTTCGTCGTACCACGCGGGAATTTGGTGGCCCCACCAGAGTTGGCGGCTGATGCACCAGTCTTGGATATTGTTCATCCACTGGTTGTAGGTGTTGACCCAGTTTTCAGGAACAAAAGTCACCTCGCCTGACTCAACCGCGTCAATCGCTTTTTGAGCGATGCTCTTGCCGCTGGGGTCTTGGTCGCTGACTTTGTTCATGGCAATAAACCATTGGTCGGTCAGCATGGGTTCCACCACTTGGCCGGTGCGGGCGCAGATGGGAAGCATCATTTTGTGGGGTTTGATCTCCAGCATCAAACCCATGGCTTCGAGGTCGCGGTTCACGGCTTTGCGGGCTACGAAGCGGTCCAGGCCTTGGTAGGCCGCGGGGCCGTTTTCATTGACCTTGGCGTCAAGAGTGAAGATGGTAATGAGTGGCAAGCCGTGGCGCTGGGCGCAGGCGTAGTCGTTGAAGTCATGTGCGCCCGTGATCTTGACGCAACCCGAGCCAAAGGCGCGGTCGACGAAGTCATCGGAAATGATGGGAATTTGGCGGTCGCACAGGGGCAGATCCACCATCTGACCCACCAGATGTTTGTAGCGTTCGTCTTCAGGGTGAACCGCGAGCGCACCGTCGGCCATCATGGTCTCGGGCCGGGTCGTGGCAATCGTCATGCCTTTTTGTTTGACGCCGTCAATCAACTGCTCGCCGTTAGAGAAGGGGTACAAGATGTAGTGCATCTTGCCTTCGGACTCGGTGCTCTCTACTTCCAAATCACTGACTGCGCTTTGTAAAACTGGGTCCCAATTCACCAAGCGTTTGCCTCGGTAGATAAGTCCTTGTTGGTACAACTGAACAAAGGTTTCAGTGACGGTGGTGGACAGCTTGGGGTCCATCGTGAAATATTCACGGCTCCAGTCCACGCTGTCGCCCATGCGGCGCATCTGGGTGGTGATGGTGTTGCCGGACTGTTCTTTCCACTCCCACACCTTACTCACAAAATTCTTGCGTGCCTCAAACGGCGTCGGCCCCATATCGTGGCGGCTGATGCCTTGGCTTTGCAATTGGCGCTCCACCACGATTTGGGTGGCGATGCCAGCATGGTCGGTTCCGGGAATCCACGCGGTGTTAAAGCCTGCCATGCGGTGGTAGCGGGTGAGGCTGTCCATGATGGTTTGGTTAAACGCATGGCCCATATGCAAAGTGCCCGTGACGTTGGGGGGCGGGAGTTGAATCGCAAAGTTGGGCGCGTTTTCTTTGGGTGATTGCGTTCCCCGAAAGCCCGCGATGCCATAGCCTCGTTTTTCCCATTCAGGTCCCCAATGGGCTTCGAGCGCAGCAGGCTCAAACGATTTAGACAGGCTGTCCAAGCCAGGTTGTTCAACTTTAAGGGGGGTAGTACTCATCGGGGTGGTTTGCCAAGTAAAAACGGCACGCATAAGGCGGGCGTTGGGAGCGGGGAACGGGTTGGGGTGTATTTTAACTGGGCAAGCGCTGCTGTTTCAGAGGCGTGTACAGTTCAAACCATCGCGTCAAAGTTACCATAACGTCTCGGACGCTTTGGCGCTCACGGAGTCACTATGCTTTTTGTTCTTTCCCCTGCTAAATCCTTGGACTATGAAACCCCTCTGGGTGACCAAGGACACACCACGCCCTTGTTCGTCAAGCAATCCAAAGCCTTGATTGACGTGCTTCGGGGCTATTCGCCGCCGCAGATTTCTGAATTAATGGACGTAAGCGACGCGCTTGCGGGTTTGAATGTGGCGCGTTATCAAGCGTGGTCAAGTCGCGCAACCACAAAAAACGCCCGCCAAGCGCTCTTGGCTTTTAACGGTGATGTGTATGACGGATTGAATGCGCGCGCGTTGGATGCGAAATCCTTGGCCTGGGCCCAAGACCATCTGTGTATTTTGAGTGGCCTGTACGGTGTTCTTCGGCCCCTCGATTTAATGCAAGCCTACCGACTCGAAATGGGAACCCAGCTGCCAACGGCCACTGGAAAAGACCTGTACCAATTTTGGGGAAGTCAGATTTCGGAGTACCTCAACAGTCGCCTGCGTTCCGATGTGACGCCGGTGGTGGTGAACTTGGCTTCACAAGAGTATTTCAAATCGGTTCAGCTCACGGCTCTTAAAGCGCGGGTGGTCGAATGTGTGTTTCAAGAATACAAAAGCGGCAAATACAAAATCGTTAGTTTTTCAGCCAAGCGGGCGCGCGGCATGATGGCGCGGTTTGCGATTGAAAATCGGGTTCAAACGCCGGACCAATTGCGGGCTTTTGATACCGATGGCTATGCCTGGGTTGCGCGTGAGTCAACGCCTGAGCGCTTGGTGTTTCAGCGCAAACAAGAAGGCGCGTAATGTCCACGCTACTCCCGGAACAATCCCCCTTAGGCAAAGCCTCGGCCTACGCCGACCGCTACGACGCATCCTTGCTGTTCCCCATCGCCCGCGCAACCAAACGGGAAGAACTTGGACTTAAAGCCCATGCGCCATCCCCATTTTTTGGTGCCGATATGTGGACGGCGTTTGAGTTGAGTTGGCTTAATTTGCGTGGCAAGCCCCAAGTGGCTCTGGCGCATTTCACCATTCCCTGTGAGAGCCCCAACATCATCGAGAGTAAATCCTTCAAGCTCTACCTCAACAGTTTCAATAACTCCCAGTTTCCTGACGCCGAGGCCGTGCTCGCGCATTTGCGGGCCGATATCAATGAGGCGGTTTGGCGTGGTACGACTGTGCAATCTTCGGTGGGGGTGCGCCTGATCGGCCCTGAACTGTTTGACCGCGAGCCGATTTATGAGCTTTACGGCCTCAACCTAGACCGCCTTGATATTGAATGCAACCGCTATACGCCCGCGCCCGATTTACTTCAAACCGTGGACTACGAAGGCAGCGCCCAAGGCCCGGTTAGCGAGGTGCTGGTGAGCAACCTCTTAAAAAGCAATTGCTTGGTAACGGGTCAACCTGATTGGGGCAGCGTTCAAATCAGCTACACCGGCGCAGCGATTGACCAAGAAGGCTTGTTGCAATATTTGGTGAGTTTTCGCAACCACAACGAGTTCCATGAACAATGTGTGGAGCGTATTTTCATGGACATCTGGACGCGCTGCAAACCGCTCAAACTCACGGTCTATGCCCGTTACACCCGCCGTGGCGGTTTGGATATCAACCCGTTTCGTACCAGCCATCCGCAGGCTTTGCCCGGCAATACCCGGATGGCGCGGCAGTAATTCGGGAGATTAGGCCAGGTCTCTGAACGAGGAAAGATCGCTGAGCGCTGGGAAATTCCCAGCGCGTTTTTCTTTCATGGCCGTTACCGCTTCGCCCACATGGCGGTTACTCCAAATCGCAGCTTGGAGCCAGCCCATTTGCTTTAAGGACTCATCGACCGTGTGGTCTCGCGCAAAGTGAATGGCTTGCTTGGTGCCCCACATTGCAACGGGTGGTTTGCTGGCAATCTCTTTGGCGCACTCCATAGCCGCTTGCAGCGTGTCCTCGGGAGACTCAAACACAGCGTTGACCAAGCCGTAGTGCATGGCTTTGTCCGCTGTTAAACGCCGCCCGGTGTAGGCCAGTTCTTTAACAACCGCCAAGGGAATAAGTTTGGGTAGGCGCTGCAAGGTACCCACGTCTGCGACCATGCCGATATTGATTTCTTGAATACAAAAGAAAGCCTCGGCTGAGGCATAGCGAATGCAGCAGGCCGTCACCATGTCCACCGC
>JBAXOC010000178.1:0-4034 GCA_037133455.1 Comamonadaceae bacterium
CGCGAGCCAAGTTGGGGCCTTGCCAATGTGAGTTTCAGGACGGGCCCAAACTCCAGCAAAGTTCCTAAATCAGGCATCCCTTGGCGCACTGTAATGTCTGCAGAACTAGCGGGCAAGGATGCTGCGAAACCCACATCCAGCTCCACATCTGGCCCCATCATCATCCGTGCGCCAACGCCACCGCGGTCTATCCGCAAAATGTCGCCGCGGTAAATGAAATACGGAAGGGCTAAGGTCCGAGTCAACCGCTCTGCCGATCCGGGGTAGGCAGGGCTTGCCAGTGAGCCCGCAAAAACTCCGGCTTCCCAAAGGGGAAGTCCGGCGTCTTGGGCTTGCACGCTTGCTGTGAAAAGCAAAGCGGTGATGAGTGCAAGCTTGGCCCCGATGGCTGGCGGCGTTGTTAAAAAAGCCATGGAGGTTCGTAACATAGATAGGGCATCCTTTTTTGGAGATTTGAGCCTATCACAGGCCTGTTGAATGCATGTCTTAGCCAAACAATTGGCCTCGTGCAGCGTCCGTAATAGCGACCACGCAAGGGTGTGTGATGCGCCGCTCGACCGATACCGCAAAAAACTCTTCGACCAATTCCTCCGTGCGTCCGATCAGTTGAACGCCGAACTGCGCCATGGTTTCTGCCTCCATCACCGTAGGAACCATGAAAACGCCGCGCCCTTCTCTACCAAAGGCCGTCATCAAAGCGCCGTCATCAAACTCTCCCACAACGCGTGGCGTGATCGCGTGGCGGGTAAACCACGCCTCAAGTTGTTGACGTACCGAAGAGTGGGCGCCTTGAATAAGCATGGGGACGTTGCTCAAACACGCAGGAAATTTTCCTTTGAGCTGTTTAGCCAAATCGGGTGAACTAAAAAAACTCATGGTGCTTCGACCCAGCGGGTGGTTAAAGGCCCGAACGTTGATGCGCCTAGACATCGGCTCGTCGGCAATCACAAGATCCAGGCGGTTTAAGGCCAACTGGGCCAGTAACTCCGCAAATTTGCCCTCGCTGCAAATCATTCGAACGCGCTCGCCTACGCTCAATGCGGGCTCTAACAATCGGTAGGCCACCGATTTACTCACCGAGTCCGCCACGCCGACCCGAAACTCCAAAACCTTTTCACCGCCATGCGCTTGGCGAACGGCAGTTTCTAACTCGTTGCCCAGCGTAAAAATCTGGTCGGCGTAACCTAGAGCAAGCCGCCCGTCCTCTGTTAGTTCTAAATTGCGCCCGCGCTTTTGAAATAATTTGCGGCCGAGCCATTCTTCCAGCAAATGTATTTGCCCGGAAAGTGTCTGGGGCGTGGTGTGCAGCTGTTCGCCCGCCCGCATCACGCCACCAGCCTTCGCGGTGACCCAAAAATAATGCAAATGCTTAAAGTTCATAGCTTAATTTTTTCAAAGAAGTTAAAAATGCTTCGTTTAAATCGAAGTGAAATTGTCAAAAATACGAATTTACACGAAGCATAAACTCTTTTAAAGTCAATGTACTTTCGCCCAAGTTGGGCTTTTTTGGAGCATCTCATGCGTCTTAGTACTCGCGGCCGGTTTGCCATTACCGCCATGATTGATTTGGCTTTGCGTGACCCGCATAGCCCCGTTCCTTTAAGTGAGTTGGCATTGCGCCACGGAATTTCACTGTCTTACCTTGAGCAAGTATTTGCCAAATTGCGCCAACATGGTTTGGTCGAAAGTACGCGCGGCCCCGGCGGCGGTTACGCCTTGGGTTTTCGCGGTGACTCCATTTCGGTGGCCGATATCGTGACCGCCATTGAAAGCGACGAGCCCACTCCTGCGATGGATGCCCGCAAAGGGGCCCAAGATGTTCCTGACATGACGGAGGCTTTATGGGAACAATTGCACACAGCGCTCATGGCCCACATGCGCACGATCACTTTGAAGAGCCTCGCATCGGAGCAAAGCGCCAAAGGTTTTCAAGTTCCCACGCGCAAAAGCAACAAAAAAGGGATCTTGAAAAAACCGCAAACGCCAGCGTTACGAACCAACGCTCCTAACTCTGTCTTTGCTTTGGGTCAGTGGCTGCCAGCACGCGGCTAAGTTTTTGTGGTTAATTTGTTACAAAAGTAGCAAATTCAGGGTAATGGTTAATAAAGGTTTAATCTAGCGCAAGTAAGCTCGCGTGCATGAAATTTGGTTTATCCAGTGGGGCGTGTCTTATTGCGGCAGGCGTGTTTTTTCTCAGCGGCTGCAGTGGGGTGCCCCAACGCAGCTCCACTTCGTCTTCAAATATCCCAATTAGCGAAACAGCAGACGCACGCGCTCTGCACTGGACCCCTGCCGATCAAGTGAAGTGGGATCCCGTGCTTTTTCCCGGAAAATCGCCAACCCAATACCAAACGGAAGTTGTGGGGTCGCGCACGACCTTGGTCGCTCGAGCAAATTCGTCGGTCAGCATGTTGCGCAAACCGCTGAGAATAGAGCCATCGCAGCTGGGCAGCATTCGCTTTTCTTGGCTGCTTCCTCAATTGATTGCCAATGCCGATATGGGAGACCGCGCAAGCGACGACTCTCCGGTGCGTTTGGTGTTGGCTTTCGAGGGTGATCGCAGCACGTTTTCTCTCAAGAATGCGATGCTCAATGAACTAGCGCTCACCCTGACGGGCGAAGAAATGCCCTATGCCACCTTGATGTATGTCTGGTGCAACCGCCGCCCTGTCGGGTCGGTGGTGCACAACCACCGCACCGACCGCATCCGTCAATTGGTGGTGGAGTCCGGCAGTACAGGCCTGCAGCAGTGGCGCGATTACGAACGCAATATCCGAGCGGATTACGAAAAAGTGTTTGGCGAAGCGCCGGGCGCACTCGTAGGGATTGCGGTCATGACCGACAGCGATAACACTAAAAGCACCGTGCTCGCCCACTACGGCGACATCAGCTTGCGCTAAACAGCAGCTTTATTTTTGGACGTCACCGATGCAGAGGTATTTAACCTCTACGTAGTCGTCCATGCCAAAGTGCGATCCTTCGCGGCCTAATCCGGATTGTTTTACGCCGCCAAAGGGCACGTGTTCAGTGGCCAAGATGCCAACGTTAATTCCCACCATGCCGTATTCCAAGGCCTCAGCGACGCGGTAAATGCGCCCAATATCGCGGCTGTAAAAATAACTGGCTAAGCCAAACTCAGTGTGGTTGGCCGCGTCGATCGCTTCTTGCTCGGTGTGAAATTTAAACACCGGCGCAAAGGGACCAAAAGTCTCTTCCTTGGCGCAAAGCATGTCGGCGGTGGCATCGGCAACTACCGTCGGCTCAAAAAACTGGCCACTGCCGAGCTGGTTTAAGCGCTTACCGCCCACAAGCAGTCGCGCCCCTTTAGCAAGCGCATCCGCAACATGGCGCTCTACTTTGACGAGCGCCGCTTCCTCAATGAGTGGGCCCTGATTAACCTCGGCATCAAAGCCATTGCCCACTTTGGCAGTCTTGACTTTGGCGGCGAACTTTTCGACAAATTGCTCGTACACCCCGGCCTGAACATACAAGCGGTTGGAGCAGACGCAGGTTTGACCCGCATTACGGTACTTGCTGGCAAACGCCCCCTCGACGGCGCTGTCAATGTCGGCATCATCAAAAACCAAGAACGGCGCGTTACCGCCAAGCTCAAGCGAGAGTTTCTTAACGGTAGGGGCACTTTGCGCCATCAAAATACGGCCCACTTCGGTGGAGCCGGTAAAACTTAAATGGCGCACCACGGGGCTGGCGCAAATCACTTTACCAACAGCAATTGAGCTATCCGCGTCCGCCGTAATCATGTTGAGAACGCCGGTTGGAATACCCGCCCGCATGGCCAACTCGGCAGCTGCAAGCGCCGTAAGCGGTGTCAGCTCGGCGGGCTTGATGATGACGGTACAACCCGCTGCGAGAGCGGGCGCCACCTTGCGAGTGATCATGGCCAGCGGAAAGTTCCATGGCGTGATAGCGGCGCACACGCCGATGGGTTGCTTTAACACCATCAAGCGGCGGTTGTTGTCAAACTGAGGCAGGGTCTCGCCGTTGACGCGCTTGGCCTCTTCAGCAAACCACTC
>JBAXOC010000179.1:0-4033 GCA_037133455.1 Comamonadaceae bacterium
ACCCACTTGAGCGCGTGTGACGCTAGTGAATAGTAAGAGGCCAAGCAATGTGTATTTCATAATTTATCATCCGATCGAGCCGCGTAGGCTTAGACGCGCAAAGCCGTAGGCGAAGATATCGCACTTCAGTGATTTTCGAAACGCCTCGCGCACGTAGGGCTTTGGCGCATGACTGGCACACAGGGCATGCACAAGCCGTTAACCTATTTGTTTTTAACATTGGAGCGCAGAGTCAACCCATGGATTCCGTCACACAAATCCTTTTAGGTGCCTCGGTTGGCGTCGCTGTTATGGGGCGGCGCACAGCGCTTTGGAAATCGGCCTTGTGGGGGGGCGTCGCGGGTCTGTTGCCTGATCTGGATGTGCTGATAGACCACGGTGATCCGATCCTGAACATGATCCGACACCGCGCGGAATCGCACGCTTTGCTGTTGCTGACGCTTTTTGCGTTTCCCATGGCCTGGGTGGTGAGTCGCGTCCATCGTCAGTCGCAGCTGTATGGCCGTTGGTGGTGGGCGCTGATGCTGGCGCTGGTTACGCACCCCTTGCTCGACCTGATGACCATTTACGGCACCCAGGTGTTTCAGCCTTTCAGCGACGAAGCCTATGGCCTCGGCAGCATGTTCATCGTCGACCCGATTTATTCGCTGCCTTTGCTGGCGGGCGTGGTCGCGGCGCTGCGCGTCAAAACCACAGAGAGGGCCTTGGCCATCAATGGCTGGGCGCTGGCCTTCAGCACCGCATATTTGGTTTGGAGCGCCCTAGGGCAAGCTTGGGTAACGCAGCACGCCCGCGCGTCTTTGCAAGCGCAAGGGCTTCCAACCCAGCAGTTGTTGGTCACCCCTGCGCCTCTTAACACCGTGTTGTGGCGCGTGGTGGCGCTCGACGGCGAGCGTTTTCATGAGGGCTTTTATTCGTTCTTGGATGGCGCAAGAGCCGTGCGCTTTGTGGCCTATGCGCGAGGCGGTACTTTGGCGGCACAAAACGACAAGCACCCGCAGCTCCAACGTCTGGCGCGGTTTACCGATGGCTTCTTCAAAATCGAGGCCGATAACGGCCACTTGGTCGTTACCGACCTGCGCATGGGGCAAGAACCCGCTTATGTATTTACCTTTGACATCGGCCCGTCGCTTCAAGAAGGCCAAACCCATGGACTTGCCCAGCAACAAGCCCGACGCATGGAAGTGGGGGCAAGCTTAAAGTGGCTGTGGCAACGGATGTTGGGGCACGATGTGATGCCTCCGGGTGCGTGAAGCGAAACATAAACAACGCGGTTTAAAGTAGTGCGGCCCACAACTAAGGGCGGTCTTTTAATTCGGCTCCATAAAATCTGAGCGCCCCAAATGGGCTTAATCGGAAATTTTCGACCTCGTTTCTGATGACGACGAGTTGCTTGACGTAGGCGATGGTCATCCACGGTGCTTGTTCTTTGAAAATCTGCTGGGCTTTCTCATAAAGGGGTATTCGAAGCATTGGGTCTGCCGCAGCTCGGGCTTTGCGAACGAGATCATCGTAGGGCTGGTAGCAAAACTTAGCCATATTCGGTCCATTTGACTGGGCAACTTCGCAGCTCAAAAGCCCATAAAAGAAAGCATCAGGATCACCTTGTCCGGTTGTCCATCCGTACAAGCCCATGGCGTGTTCGCCATGCGCCATGCGGTTCGCATATTCAGTCCATTCAGGGTTTTTGATCTCCGCTTTGACGCCAATCGCAGCTAAATCAGTCTGAATCATTTGCCCCGTCAATTCTGGATTGGGGTTGGTTGGACCTGCGACTGTCATGACCCAGAGATCGGTCGAAAAACCGTTAGGTAACCCCGCTTCTTTGAGTAATTGCTTTGCTGCAACAGGGTCAAATACATCGTCTTTCACTTCTTTGTTGTAAGACCACATCGTAGGCGGGATGAGATTGACCGCAGCAACGCCTATGCCTTGGAAGACGCGTTCCACAATCGCGGCCTTATTGATGGCCATATTAAGAGCCTTGCGAACGCGCACATCATTAAAGGGGGGTTTGGAGGTGTTGTAGGCCAAGAAGCCCACATTGAGTCCGGCTTGTTCCAAAACAGTCGTATCAGGGTGTTTACGCATTTGCGCTAAGTCAGCGGGATTAGGGAAAAGCATCACCTGGCACATGTTGTCTTGGAGTTTTTTCCATCGATCAGAGGCGTTGGGTGTGATCGAAAATTCAAGCACGTCAATCTTGGCTTTTCCACGCCAGTAATCGGGGAAGGATTTGAAAACAACGCGTTGATTTTTTTCGAAACTTTCAAAAGAGAAAGGCCCGACGCCAATCGGGTTGGCATCGAAAATTTCAGGCGTTCCACGTTTAAGCATGGCCATCGCGTAATCATGGCTCTGCATGCCTGTAAACGGAAGCGTCAGCATGGTCAAAAAAGCTGCGTTGGCTTGATTGAGGGTGAATTTGATCGTGTAGTTGTCTAATTTCTTGATGCTCTTAAGCAGTGCGCCAAAGCCTGCCGCTTTGAAATAGGAATAATTAAAATCGGATACGGCACGGTAGGGATGGTTTATATCGCGCTGTCGCTCAATGGTGAAAATGACATCGTCTGCATTGAAATCGCGTGTTGGCTCAAAAAATGCATTCCTATGCCACTTGACCCCTCGGCGCAAAAAGAAGGTGTATTCCTTGCCATCTCTGGAAATTTGCCAGTGCACGGCCAAGCTGGGGGTGATATCGGTCTCGCCGCGAACATGCGAGATGAGGGTGTCGTTCAACGCAACGTAGACACCAACAGACGTTGTGCTGGAGCTGTAAGGTACGAGTGATTCGGGATTTCCCTCCGAGCAAAAGACAAGCTTTTGCGGTGTATCTTTTGCATGCGCAAACAATGGGTTCAGTCCGACATACCCCATCAATAGGACCTGAATGATGACTCGCCATGAAGCTTGTATTTTCATTTGAAACTCCTAAGCATCTTGCAGACAGTTAAAAACACGGCGCAATCCGTTCGTTTTCCACCACGTTATTGAAGAATCCGATGGCTGGGTGGTTTTCGCTCAGACACTTGTGCATTTCATTGATCGAGGGAATCAAAATCAAAGAAGACTTAGGACGTTTTGACGCTTGGATCAAGTCTTTGGCTGTGTATCCCAGTAATTCCATAGCGGCAAGTTGGAATGGGTCGTTCGGCGGGAGGCTGCAAACGGCAAGCGAAGATTTTCCGAGTTGAATAACCTCGCCCCCGTATGCCGCATACAGATCCATCAAGGTAATAGAAATAGTGTCATGGTCTTTGACAGAAATTTTCTCAAGACGAAATGCTCGAATTCCTTCAAAGACAGTTTGCTTGGGCTCCGAACGCGAACAAGACCAAACCACAGAGTCGGCCCATGCGTTTTGCACTGTCAGCATTACCATGGACAACAAAACTATCAGGCGGCGATTTGAATAAGTGGTACTTTTCATTTTGAAAGTTTTGTCAAGATGCCTGAAGCAATGAGCCCACGCGGATTGCAATCGACACACTTTTCTAAGCGTGGAACCTGCCTGACAAAATAATCAGCATAAGCATCCCAGTCTTGGGGTTTGAGGTTGGGGTTGAAGGAAAGCAGGAGTGACAAAAAACCAGACATCACGGGTGCCGCATAACTGGTTCCTATGCCTTTGTCCATCACGATCAGTCGTTCGTTGCCAGACACGCTTAGTTCGGCTGTGGCAACTTTGAGTTTGTTATGCGCCCATGCTTGACTCATGCGGAGTGCGGGGCCACCGCCGGCGGTGTAAATGGTGGTGCGGGAGTCTAACGCTGAGTAGTTTTCGATCTTGTTTTCTGCAGAAAGTGCGCCCACTGAGATCACGCCCTCACAGTTTGCGGGTTCTGCAAGCGGTTTCTGAAAGTTGTTTCCTGCGGCAGCAACCACAAACGTACCATTTTTGCGGGCGGCGTTGATGGCTCTTTGAAGCTCTGGTCTGCATTGGGCGGCGCCGCCGGTAATGCTGATGTTGATCACATGGGCCGGATTCTGGTTATTGGGCGTGCCTTCGACTTTTAAACCAGCAGCCCAACGA
>JBAXOC010000180.1:0-4024 GCA_037133455.1 Comamonadaceae bacterium
CGCCCTTGGATTTGATGCTCAACATCATCAAATCAGACCTCGGGCGCGAGGTCGCTCCGATGATTTCAGACCAATTCATTTTGGATCGTATTCGCAATGACCAAGACCGCCAGCACGTTCCTTTGATGGCGCGTGTAGGCCTTTTTCATGAAAATTTGATTGAGGCGGCAGCGCTTATGGAGGCTAATTTAGAGGAGCCTTTGTCGTTGGATGAAATTGCAAATTTGGTGGGCGTTTCGCGCAGACAAATTGAGCGATTGTTCAAGCGTTACGTGGGGGAAGTTCCTACCAAGTACTACCTTGACATGCGTTTACGCCGTGCCCGCAGCCTCTTGCTGCAAACAGCGATGTCCATCATGGAGATCGCCGTTGCTTGTGGTTTTCAGTCGCCGCCGCATTTTTCCAAATGCTACCGCGACCTTTTTGGGCACACGCCCAGTGCCGAGCGGCGCAACAGCCGTCTTGCTCTCCTTGAGCCCGACGAGACGGTGACTCACGTTTAGTTTTTAACGAAATACAACGCTTCGGCTGCCGTTTAAAAACACGCGTCTCTCGATATGGAAACGCACGGCGGCAGCCAATGCGCGGCACTCAGAGTCTCTTCCAGCGGCAGCTAATTTCTCTGGCGTGTAAGTGTGGTCGACGCGTTCCACAATTTGCTCAATGATCGGACCTTCATCCAAGTCCGCAGTGACGTAATGGGCGGTCGCGCCGGTGAGTTTGACCCCGCGCTCATGGGCTTGGTGGTAAGGTTTCGCACCTTTGAAGCCTGGAAGGAAAGAGTGATGGATATTGATCGCCCGTCCGCGTAAGCGCTGGCACAGGTCGTTAGAGAGTACTTGCATGTAACGGGCCAAAACCACCAATTCGCTGTTGGTTTCCCCGACTATTTCCATCAAACGGTTTTCTTGCTGGGCTTTGGTCTCAGGCGTTACAGGCAAGAGAATAAATGGGATGCCTTGGGCTTCAACCAGAGTTTTGAAATCCGGGTGGTTGGAGACAACCGCGCTGATATCCATTTTGAGAACACCGGTGCGTTGGCGGTACATCAAATCGACGAGACAGTGGTCGAACTTTGAGACCATGAGCAAGACGCGGGGTTTCTTTTCGGCGTCGTGGATCGACCACTCCATTTTTTCTTTTTGGGCCACCTCTGCAAACTGCTCGCGTAGCGCTTCCAATGCGGGTGTATTTTTGACATCGCCATAAAAAGTCACACGCATAAAAAACCGCTCGCTTAGAACATCATCAAACTGCTGCATATCGGTGATGTAGCACTGACGGGACGCCAAAAACCCCGAAACCGAGGCGACCGTTCCGAGGCGACTGTCGCAGGTAGCGTTCAAGATGTAGTGGGGTTTGCCTTCGAGGTGGACGGTCATTGAATTTTTCTCCGATGGGAATTTTTAACTAAAGATCAGGGGTGAACAGTCCTGACGCGGGGATAAGTCTAGGGACTTTGCTACCCGAATGTTATCTTGTGGCGACAGGGATTTCCGCCTCAACGACGGCCGATTCAGGGGGTATGGCGGCAATTGTTTGCATTGAATGGCTAGGTAAGTTGCCTGTCGTGTAGCGACAATCACAAGTCGCTAAACTGTCAGCGTCGCGAGTCACTGACTCGTACATTTTCAACAAGTAGTGTGTCCCCAATGAGGGCACCGTGGAATCAACCCTAAGGAGTTTGCTGTGGCTGAAGAATTTGACGATCTGGATTTGAGCACGCTCAATGATGAAGAGTTAACCGAGCAGGTCCATGATGACCTGTACAACGGTTTGCGCAACGAAGTGATTGAAGCCACCAATATTTTGCTGGGCCGCGGTTGGTCTGCTGCCCGGGTTCTCGATGACGCTTTGGTCGAGGGTATGCGTATTGTGGGCGTTGATTTCCGTGACGGTATTTTGTTTGTGCCTGAGGTGCTTCTCGCTGCCAACGCAATGAAGGGCGGCATGGAAATTTTGCGCCCTCTGTTGGCAGAAACCGGAGTGGAGCCCATTGGCAAGATGGTCATTGGCACTGTCAAAGGCGACATCCATGACATCGGTAAAAACCTGGTCGGAATGATGATGGAAGGTGCTGGTTTCGAGGTGATTGACCTCGGCATCAACAACCCCGTTGAAAAATACCTCGCGGCTCTGGAAGAGCACAAGCCTGATATTTTGGGCCTGTCTGCGCTGTTGACCACCACCATGCCTTACATGAAAGTCGTTATCGATACCTTGAAGGAAAAAGGTTTGCGCGATGACTTTATCGTGCTCGTGGGCGGCGCTCCTTTGAATGAAGAGTTTGGCAAAGCGGTTGGGGCGGATGCTTACTGCCGTGATGCGGGTATTGCTGTTGAAACCGCTAAAACGCTGATCGCTGCTCGCCGCGCTAAGGCTGCTGCTTAAGCGGCCAGATCAAAGCAAACCCCGCTTTAGAGGAGTGCTATGACCGCAGTTGCAAACACCTTGGTGATTGCCTGCGGTGCCTTAGGGCGTGAAATCATCGCCCTGCGCACAGCAAACCAATGGTCGCACATGGATGTGACCTGCTTGCCAGCGGAATTGCACAACCGGCCAGAAAAAATTCCGGCCTTGGTACGCGAAAAAATTCAGCATTTCAAGTCCAGCTACAAGCACATTTTTGTGGCTTATGCCGATTGTGGGACGGGCGGTTTGTTAGACGCCGTATTGAAAGAAGAGCAAGTTGAGCGCATTCCTGGGGCCCACTGTTATGAGTTTTACGCGGGGTCTGCGGTATTTGAGCAGTTGTGTGAAGATGAAATCGGATCCTTCTACTTGACTGATTTTTTACTTCGGCACTTCGAGCGTTTGATCATGCACGGATTGGGGATTGATAAGCACCCAGAGTTGTTGCCGGTGTATTTTGGTAACTATAAAAAGTTGGTGTATCTGGCTCAGGTCGCGTCACCTGATGGGGTGTCGCTAGGGCAGCGTGCGGCAGACCGATTGGGTTTGTCCTTTGAGTACCGTTTAACGGGCTATGGCATGTTGGACGGCAGTTTAAGAAATGCAAACGAGAAAGTAATCCAATGGCAAAACTGATTGTGATTTCCTGGCGCGATGTGCCCGCCCAAGTGGTGGTCAAGCGTGGCCGCGAAACGGGTAAGGTGCAACTCTCGCACCGTTTTCAAGAAGCGGTAGACCGGGCTGCGATGCGAGCAGGTAAGGCCAGCTCAGGTGACTATCTTGCCGATTGGAAACGCAGTGATCCTAAAGATTGTGGCGACGATATCCAAGCCGAAGCGAATGCTGAAGCAGCGCGTATCGAAGCCTTGTATTCCGATGAGGACCTCCTTCGCATCATTCGCGCCCATGGGGTAGACACCACTTTGGCGTCTCCCACGGTGATTGCGGCCGATGAAGCCAGTGTTCCTAACCCTGACGGAGAAGCGTGATGTATTCAGTACGCCGTTGGTCTGTGCGCAATGCCCGAGGCATGGAGATTTTTTACAAAGGTTTTGAAGCGGTTTTTGTGGCTTTACACCCCCTGTGGAAAGCCATTGGCTACGAGCGCTTAGAAAAACCGGTCGCCGTGGTGGAAAAAGTGGTCAAAGGATTTCTTTTTGACTGCCAAATGTGCGGGCAGTGCGCCTTGAGTTCTACAGGGATGTCCTGTTCTATGAACTGTCCCAAGACGTTGCGCAACGGACCCTGCGGCGGTGTTCGCGCTAACGGCAACTGCGAAGTTAAACCCGAAATGCGCTGTGTGTGGGTCGAAGGTTTTGAAGGCAGTCAGCGCATGGTTGAAGGCAAAGAGGCGATCAAAGTCGTTCAGTTCGCAGTGGACGGTCGGCTCAAAGGCAAGTCATCGTGGCTCAAAGTAGCGCGGGAGAAAAACGCATGAAATTTGAAGACGAACCCGTCCCAGGTTACCCCTTGCCGATTCTGCCGGGGCATACATCCCCAGGTCGCCTCGAGCGCGTTTTACGCAGCGGCGCCTTTGCAGTCACTGCGGAGTTAGATCCGCCAGACTCTGCCGATGGATCCGAAGTCTATCGCCGGGCCCAGTTGTTTGATG
>JBAXOC010000181.1:0-4022 GCA_037133455.1 Comamonadaceae bacterium
CGGCAAGCGCACGAGCATCACCGAATACACCCGCCACGGCCGTGGCACCAAAGGCATGATTGCGATTCAACAGTCTGAGCGCAATGGCAAAGTGGTTGCAGCGACTTTGGTTCACGCCGAAGATGAAATCATGCTGATTACCGATCGTGGCGTTCTGGTGCGAACCCGTGTGAGCGAAATTCGCGAACTCGGACGCGCGACTCAAGGCGTCACCTTGATTGGTTTGGACGAGGGCTCCAAACTCAGTGGCTTGCAACGCATTGTCGAAAACGATGCCAATCCAGGCGAAAGCAATGACGCCGGCGATGACGAGCCGACCGTTTAACTTTTCAGCCGGACCGGCAACGATGCCGGCTGAGGTGTTGGCGCAAGCGGCCGACGAAATGTTGGACTGGCCTGATTCCTCCGGGCAGCGTTGCGGCATGGGCGTCATGGAAATGAGCCATCGCGGCAAAGAGTTTCTTGAAATTTACACCCAAGCGCATGACACTTTGCGCGAGCTTCTCGCTATTCCGAAGAACTTTAAAGTTCTCTTTATGCAAGGCGGTGGGCTGGCAGAAAACGCCATCGTTCCCATGAACCTCAGCGCTCTTCGCGCCTCAAAAACACAACGCGGCAGTGCGGATTTTGTGATTACGGGAAGCTGGAGTGAAAAGTCTTTCCAAGAAGCAGGGAAATACTGCGATTCGCACATTGCGGCATCTGCTAAAGACGAACACTTTCACTCTATTCCTGACGCCTCTGGCTGGGAACTCAGTGATCACGCCAGCTATGTGCATATTTGCAGCAACGAAACGATTCACGGCGTGGAGTTTCAATCGCTGCCAGATCTAAAAGCCTTAGGCAGTAAAGCGGAATTAGTTATCGATTTTTCTTCCCACGTGGCCTCAAGATCAGTTGATTGGAGCCGTGTCGGTTTGGCGTTTGGCGGCGCACAAAAAAACCTCGGGCCCGCCGGGCTGACCTTGGTGGTGGTTCGAGAAGACTTATTGGGTCATGCTTTAGAAATGTGCCCCAGCGCGTTTAACTACCAAACCGTAGCTGACAACCAGTCGATGTTCAATACCCCGCCGACCTACTCCATTTACATAGCGGGACTGGTGTTTCAGTGGCTCAAGCGCCAAGGGGGAATTGGTGCCATGGAAATGCGCAATATTGCGAAGGCCAATCTCTTGTACGGCGCGATCGATGCATCGGGCTTCTATTCCAACCCCGTTGCGCTTGAATGTCGTTCACGGATGAATGTGCCCTTCTTCTTGCGTGACGCGTCCTTGAATGACGCTTTTTTAAACGGCGCTAAAGCAACAGGCCTGCTACAACTCAAAGGGCACAAATCGGTTGGCGGTATGCGGGCAAGTATCTATAACGCCCTTCCTTTTGAGGGCGTTCAAGCCTTGGTGCAATATATGCAAGAATTTGAGCGAACCCACGGCTAAGGCAAACTTGTATGGCAAAAACACTTCTCGAACTTCGCGTTCAAATCGATGCAGTTGACCAAGAATTGCTGCAACTGCTTAATCGCCGGGCGGCCTTGGCGCACGAGGTGGGGGACATTAAAAAAGGCGAAGGTTCCGTTGTCTTTCGCCCCGAGCGCGAAGCGCAAGTGATTGGCGCCTTGCAAAAGGCCAACAGCGGAGACCTGAAAGACACCAGCGTCGCCTTTATTTGGCGCGAAATTATGTCAGCGTGTCGGGCTTTAGAAGCGCCGCAACGCGTCTCCTATTTAGGCCCCGCGGGAACGTTTAGCGAAGAAGCGGCCTTGCGCTTTTTTGGCTCAAGCATTCAACATATTCCTTGCAATAATTTTGATGAGGTCTTTCACGCAGCCAGCGCAGGTTCAGCCGAGTTTGGTGTCGTCCCGGTAGAAAACAGCACCGAAGGTGTAGTGACGCGTTCTTTGGATTTGCTGCTCCATTCGCCTTTGCATATTGTGGGAGAAATCAGCCTTTTGGTGCGCCACCATTTGCTTCGCAACCAAGATTCTCTCGAAAATATTGAGGCCGTTTTAGCTCACCCGCAGGCCTTGGCGCAGTGTCAACAATGGTTGAACACCCATTTACCCCATGTAGAGCGACGGGCAGTTTCTAGCAACGCCGAAGGCGCTCGCTTAGCTGCCAATAACCCGGCTTGGGCCGCGATTGCCAGCGAACGGGCCAGTTCGGAGTTTGGCCTTCACATTGCGTCTCGCGCTATACAAGACGATGCCTTTAACCGCACCCGCTTTGTAGTGGTGTGCCTTCCCAGCACCCTGCCCGCCCCCGAGGCCAGCGGACGCGATTGCACCAGCTTGGTCGTCTCTGTTCCAAACCGGCCTGGCGCGGTTCACGATATGTTGGTGCCTTTAAAACTTCACGGGGTCTCCATGACGCGCTTTGAATCGCGCCCTGCCCGCTCTGGGCAATGGGAGTATTTTTTCTATATCGATCTGAACGGTCATCCGTCCGAACCGCATGTCAAAGCCGCTTTGAACGATCTACAAGCCCTATGCGCTTTTTACAAAGTTTTGGGTACGTACCCCATGGCGGATTAAAGCGACTTAACGCCTATGTTTGAACAATTGGGTTTGGTCGGCTGCGGTTTGATGGGCGGGTCTTTTGCCTTGGCTCTCAAACGCGCAGGTTTGGTGAAACGGGTTGTGGGTTTCAGTCCTTCTGAAGCCACGACTTCGCGTGCTTTACAAATGGGTGTGATTGACCAAATCGCAACTTCTGCGTCCAACGCAGCAACCGGCTCCGATTTAGTTTTAATCGCAGTCCCGGTTTCAGCAACTGAAGCCAGCTTTCAAGCCATCGCACAGGAATTAAGCAGCAACTGCCTGGTGATGGATGTTGGGTCCACCAAAAGTGATGTTCTCGCTGCCGCCAAAACAGCCCTTGGGAAGAAGTTAGCCCAGTTTGTTCCCGCCCATCCGATTGCAGGCAAAGAAGTCGCCGGCGTTGAACACGCCGACGCTGATCTCTATACCGGGTGCCAAGTGATTCTGACGCCTACAGACCTTACCGACCTTACTGACAAAACTCAGTTACAACAAGCCACCTCGGTTTGGCAAGCGCTAGGCTGCAAGGTGCGCCACATGTCGGCGGCGGATCATGACGCGGCCTTTGCGGCCGTCAGCCACCTCCCCCATTTGTTGGCGTTTGCTTTCATGAATGGCATTTCCAGCCAAAAACAACGCTCAGAGTTTTTAGACCTCGCAGGCCCCGGCTTTCGCGACTTTACGCGCATTGCCGCTGGAGACCCCAAAGTTTGGCGTGATATTTTCTTAGCCAACTCCGCTGAAGTTCTCGCCCAATCCCAGAGCTTTCGATCCAGCTTAGAGGCTTTGGAGCGTGCTGTGTTAGCCGGTGACTCTGCCGCGATTGAGGCACTGATTTCTCAGGCCAGCCACCTTCGCGCACATTGGTCTTTGAACGGGCCATCCATTCAATAATGTTTTCTACCGCTTTTCTTGACCTCCCTGCGCTCCTTACGGCCTCAGGAACCGTCACCCTCCCCGGCTCTAAAAGTATTTCGAATCGCGTTCTGTTGCTAGCCGCCTTGTGCCAAGGTGTCACCACGCTGCATGACGTTCTTGATTCCGATGACACGCGTGTGATGCTGACGGCTTTAGAAGCACTGGGTTGCAAAATTGAATCGCAAGGTCCAACATTCAAGGTCCATGGCCTCGCCGGACATTTAGCAGACCTGCCTTTGCAATTATTTTTAGGCAACGCGGGTACCGCGATGCGCCCCTTAACGGCTGCGCTGGCCGTTCTTGGCGGCGATTTTGAGCTCAGCGGTGTTCCTCGGATGCACGAGCGCCCCATTGGCGATTTGGTTGACGCCTTGCGCCAACTCGGATGCACCATTGACTATATTGGTAACGCAGGCTTCCCGCCCCTGCGCATTGGCCAACCCGATTTGCAACTGTCAAAACCCATACAAGTCAGAGGCGATGTCTCAAGCCAATTTTTAACGGCCTTACTGATGGCTTTGCCATTGGTGGCAAAAAAAGACATCGTGATTGAGGTCGTGGGGGAACT
>JBAXOC010000182.1:0-4009 GCA_037133455.1 Comamonadaceae bacterium
TCAGCCATCAATATTTCAACAAGCACACCGGCCGATGGCGCGGGGACTTCAAGTACCACTTTGTCCGTCTCCACATCAATTAATATTTCGTCTGCAGAGACTGCTTCGCCAACTTTCTTTTTCCATTGCAATAGGGTGGCTTCTGCCACCGATTCAGACAACTGAGGGACTTTTACTTCTACGATAGCCATGGTAATTTCTTTCTAATAGGTGGGACGTGGTGGTGAACTAAGCGCTTATTTGCTTAGAACAAAACCCTTGAGCTTGCCAAACGCACCGTCGACGAGTGCTTTTTGTTGCTCTTGGTGTAAATGGGAATACCCCACCGCAGGCGAGGCTGAAGCCGCACGCCCTGAATAACCTAGTTTTTGACCATCCGCCATGTTTTCGTGGATGTAGTGCTGCACAAAGAACCAAGCGCCTTGGTTTTGCGGTTCGTCTTGGGTCCACACCAGTTCCGTCACATTCGGGTACTTTTTAACTTCCGTACTGAACGCTTTGTGGGGGAACGGATACAACTGCTCTACCCGAACAATGGCCACATCATCAGCCCCTTTTTCTTCACGTTTTTTTACCAAGTCGTAATACACCTTGCCTGAGCATGCGATGAGACGCTTGACCTTTTCGGCCTTGAGGTCCTTCACTTCAGGAATCACCGTTTGGAAGCCCCCTTTGGTGAATTCACTCAGTGGCGACGCAGCGTCTTTGTTGCGCAGCAAGGACTTCGGCGTCATGATGATCAATGGCTTACGCAGGTTGCGAACCATTTGCCGGCGCAAGATGTGGAAAATCTGACTGGCCGTTGTAGGTTGAACAATCTGCATATTGGTATCCGCTGCCAACTGCATAAAACGCTCAAGCCGGGCTGAGCTGTGTTCTGGACCTTGTCCTTCATAGCCATGCGGGAGCATCAACGTTAAGCCATTGACGCGGCCCCACTTCACTTCGCCAGAGGCAATGAATTGGTCAATAACCACTTGCGCACCATTAGCAAAGTCACCAAACTGTGCTTCCCAAATAACCAAGGTATTGGGGTCATTCGAAGCGTAGCCATACTCAAATCCCAAAACCGCTTCTTCCGACAAAATCGAATCGATGACAACAAAAGGCGCTTGGTTATCAGCGACGTTTTGTAGGGGCACGTAGGTCCCCACATCCCATTTTTCTCGGTTTTGGTCATGGATCACGGCGTGGCGGTGGGTAAACGTACCGCGTCCGCAGTCTTCACCCGACAAACGCACCGGGTAACCGCTAGCCACCAATGACGCAAAGGCCATGTGCTCGCCCATCCCCCAGTCCACAGGAATCTCACCACGCCCCATCGCAGCGCGGTCGTCATAGACTTTTTTGACTAACTGGTGGGGAGTAACCGAATCTGGAATGGTCGTGAGGCGCTCTGATAAACGCTTCCACTCGCCCATCGGTATGGCTGTGTCGCCAGCATCCGTCCACTTTTTACCCAAAAACGGTGCCCAGTCCACCGTGAACTTAGTTTTGAAGTTAGTGAGGACGGGATCGGCGGAATGTTTGCCTTCCTCCAACGCCGCACGGTAGGCTTTCACCATATCGTCGCCCAAAGTGTCTCCCAATCCTTGGGCGCTTAGCTTTTCAGCAAACAGCTTGCGGGTCCCAGGATGGGCACTGATTTTTTTGTACATCAAGGGCTGCGTCAAGCTCGGAGTATCTTGCTCGTTGTGGCCCAATTTACGGAAGCAGATGATGTCAACCACAATATCTTTACTGAACTGCATCCGGTATTCCAGTGCCAGTTGCGTAGCTAAAACCACCGCTTCAGGATCGTCGCCGTTAACGTGCAACACGGGAGCTTCAACCATCTTCACAATGTCCGTGCAATACACGGTAGAACCCATATCACGCGGGTCTGACGTAGTGAAGCCAATTTGGTTATTGATGATGATATGGACCGTGCCGCCGGTCGTATAGCCCCGAGTCTGGGCCAGGGCTAGCGTTTCCTGGTTCACGCCTTGGCCCGCAAAAGCCGCATCGCCGTGCACCAATACAGGAAGCACCTGCTTGCCCAAAGGATCAGAGCGGCGATCCATCCGAGCACGAACAGAACCTTCAACCACTGGGTTCACAATTTCCAAATGTGAAGGGTTAAAGGCCAAGGACAAATGGACCGGCCCACCAGCCGTACTCATATCTGAGCTAAAGCCTTGGTGGTATTTCACGTCGCCTGAGGCCAACTCTTCGGGCGCGGTGTGGTCAAACTCGGCGAACAAATCTTTAGGCAACTTGCCCATGATGTTGACTAAAACATTCAACCGGCCCCGATGGGCCATACCGATCACAATTTCTTGAACGCCTTTGCTTCCGGCGGACTGGATCAGTTCATCCATCGCCGCGATAAAGCTCTCGCCGCCTTCTAAAGAAAAGCGTTTTTGGCCCACATATTTCGTATGCAAAAAGCGCTCAAGGCCTTCAGCTGCACTTAAGCGACCCAAAATATGTTTTTTCTTTTCCGCATTGAAACTCGGTTTACTGCGAATGCTTTCGAGCTTTTGTTGCCACCAGCGCTTTTCTGTTTGGTCGGTGGCGTACATGAACTCGGCGCCCAAGGTGCCGCAGTAGGTTTCACGCAATGCGTTAAGCAACTCACGCAAGGACATCCGGTCCTTGCCAAAGAAGGTATTGCTGGTATCGAATACCGTCTCTTGGTCTGCATCGGCAAAGCCGTAAAACGCAGGGTCAAGTTCGGGAATGGACGGGCGCTCGGTTCGTTTGAGCGGGTCTAAATCAGCCCAGCGTTGACCCACATTACGGTAAGCCGCGATGAGCTGCTGAACAGAAGTCCGCTTGCGCCCCATTTCCACATCTGCGCTGGCTAAAACGACTTTGGTGCCGCCCGCTTTTGCCCGCTCTGCGAACGCATTGATCACCGGTTGGTGTGGAACGTCTTTGGCGTTGCTGCCATCGGTAGCAGGAACGTGTTGAAGCGCATCGAAGTACTGACGCCAGGTGTCTGGAACACTGCCTGGGTTGGCCAGGTAGTTCTCATACATCTCTTCAACATAGGGCGCGTTACCGCCAAAAAGATGGGTATTGCCTTGGTAGGCGGCGTAGACGGATTGTGTCTCACTCATTTTTCGCTGACCTCCGTTCCCCTGTGGGAAACATAAGTTGGTTGATAAACCTTCCGCGGCACGGCTTAACCGGTTAGCAGATGCGACCAGGGCATAAAAGCCTCAGTAACACGACACATTTTGCCACCGAAAAGACCGCTATGGTTAAACCATGGCTTTAATTTGCTGCAAGGCGCTTGGATCTTCCATGGTGGTTAAGTCACCAGGATCACGGCCTTCGCATACTGCTTGTATCGCACGACGCAAGAGTTTTCCGCTGCGTGTTTTGGGTAAAACCGTCACAAAGTAAACGCGCGCTGGCCGACCAACGGCGCCAATAGACTGGTCAACAACCTTCATCACCTCGGCTTCTAACTTGGCATGCGCAGCCGCATCGACCAAAGCACTGGCGTCTTTCGCAATGGCAAAAGCAACCGCCACTTGGCCTTTTAAGTTATCGGCCACGCCGACCACGGCCACTTCAGAAATATTGGGGTGGCTCGAAATGCACTCTTCGATTTCACGGGTACCCAAACGGTGACCGGCGACGTTGATCACATCATCGGTCCGACCGAGAATAAAGTAATAGCCATCCTTGTCGCGCACCGCCCAATCAAAGGTGTTGTAGACCATTTTTCCAGGAATACTGTTCCAATACGTTTTCACAAAACGTGCGTCATCGCGCCATACGGTTTGCATACATCCCGGCGGCAAGGGGCCCTCAATTGTGAGAACGCCTTTTTTGTCTTCGCCTAAAAGCTCTTCGCCGCTTGCTTCGTCAAGCAGTTTGACGTTATAGCCATACATGGCAACACCGGGGCTACCAAATTTACTCTTGGCTTTTTCAACGCCATTGGCAATTGTCAAAATGGGCCAGCCGCTTTCGGTCTGCCAGTAATTGTCAATAATGGCTTTACCTAAGCCCT
>JBAXOC010000183.1:0-3962 GCA_037133455.1 Comamonadaceae bacterium
AGAAAGCGACGTAGACAACGACAACCCCGAGACCCTCGCCCACAGCGAGATGCTTGCGGTAGGTTTGCGTATTTGCCAGCAATCAATGGAACTCTTGGCACGGCGCGACATTAAACGCCTGGTTCAGCTCGGCGTTGGAAGCGACGCGTTGGTTCGGGAAGCGATTGCTTGGATTGCCCGTTTAGAACCCAAACCAGGGCGGCGCTTTATTGACGTAGAGCGCAATATTGTGGTTCCTGACGTTTTAGTGACCGCGATTAACAAACCCGGCGCCACACCCAAATTCAAGATACAACTCAACCCTGATGTGATGCCACGCCTTCGGGTGCATGACATTTACGCCAACGTCTTGCGCAACCACAAAGCCAGCTCCAGCCACGCAGGACTTCAACAACGCTTACAAGAAGCCCGCTGGTTTATTAAAAATATTCAGCAGCGCTTTGACACGATCTTGCGCGTCAGCACCGCCGTGGTGGAACGACAAAAAAGTTTCTTTACCCATGGCGAACTGGCGATGCGGCCTTTGGTCTTACGCGAAATTGCCGAAGAGCTCGGCTTGCACGAATCCACCATCAGCCGCGTGACCACCGCCAAATACATGGCAACACCGTTTGGAACGTTTGAGCTGAAATACTTTTTCGGCTCGGGCTTAGGTACCGAATCAGGCGGGAGCGCTTCCAGCACCGCAGTTCGCGCTTTGATCAAACAATTTATCAGCGCCGAGAGCGCAAAAAAACCCCTAAGCGACAACCAACTCTCTGAGATGCTCAAAGAACAAGGCATTGAATGCGCCCGCCGCACGGTTGCCAAATACCGAGAAGGTCTAAAAATCGCTCCCGCTACTTTGAGAAAAGCGCTTTAATTTCTTTCTCATTTTTTCCCTGCTTTTCTCGCAACCCCAGACTCCATGAACCAACTTCAAATTTTTCTTCCCTGCGCCGCTGGGGTTGAAGATTACTTAGCCGCTGAAGCCCAAGCGATTACGAGCCTGCCCGATCAGGCAGTTCAAAAATGGCGTGGTGGCGTGCTAATCAATGGTTCATGGCGAGCCATGTTGCTACTGAACCTGCACTGCCGCTTGGCACAACGGGTTTTGGTACAACTTTCTTACACCCCTTACCGCAGCGAGCAGGACTTGTACCGCGCTGCCAGCGAAGTGGCTTGGGAAATTTGGTTCACTCCAAAGCAAAGTATCAAAGTTGAAGTGACTGCGCAACACAGCCCTTTAACTTCTTTGAACTTTGCCGCACTCAAAATCAAAGACGCGGTGTGTGATCGTTTTCGAGAAAAAGCCCACGGCGTTCGCCCCGATGTCAACACTCAGTGGCCTGATGTTCGAATCTACGCCCATCTCACCACCGACAGTTGCTCGCTGTATATCGACACCTCTGGAGAGCCCCTGTTTAAACGCGGCTGGCGTGAAGACAAGGGCGACGCGCCACTCAAAGAAACCTTGGCTGCAGCGATGATTGCAGCCAGCGGTTGGGCCGCGGGCGAAGGCGACCTTCAGCCTCTTTACGACCCCTGCTGCGGCAGCGGAACCATTGCCATAGAAGCCGCCCAAATCGCTTGCAATATCGCCCCGGGCAGCTTGCGCCACTTTGCGTTTGAGAAGTTTTTACCCTTTCAAGCCCACGTGTGGAGCGCCATCAAAGCCGAAGCCCAAGCCGCCATTGTCAAACCTGAGCCGGGTCAAAAGGCTTTGATTTATGGCAGCGATGTCTCTCACCGCATGGCAGATTTTGCCCAACGCAATGCTGAGCGCGCTGGTGTTGCCGATGTGATCGAGTTTCGCGGAGGCGACGCGCTGCAACGCATGCCACCTATTGAAGGCGGCGGCGTTATGCTTTTAAACCCGCCTTATGGCGAACGTATTGCGGTAGCGGGCGTGGCCGGTGAATCGGCCGCACGTTTTGGGGCCCGAGAGCTGGCGCACACCGACGATGGTGGCGAGTTTTTTAGCCAACTCGCAAGTCACTGGAAAAAGAACTTTAGCGGTTGGAGCGCCTGGATGCTCACGCCTGACCTCAAGCTCCCCGGAAAAATGCGCCTGAAAGAATCACGCCGTGTTCCGATGTGGAACGGCCCGATTGAGTGCCGGCTGTTTCGCTTTGACATGGTGGCCGGTCGGATGGCTAAGCCGCCCACCCAACCCTAATGCAATGGCCTTGCCTTCAACGTCTGTGGTCTTAGACACCAATATTGTTTTAGACCTGTTCATTTTTAAAGATGTTGAAACCCAAACGCTCAGCGACGCTCTTTCCCAATCGAAGTTTGCGTGGTTAGCTACCGCTGCGATGCGCGAAGAATTAGAGCGCGTTTTGGGATATCCAAAAATTACCAAGCGCATGGCTTTTTACGGGATTTCTGCTGAGGAGATTTTGGAGAAATTTGATGCTTGCACTCGCAACGTAGAGGTTCCAGCCAAAGCCAGCGCCACTTGCAAAGATGGCGATGACCAAAAGTTCATTGATCTGGCCGTAGCGCACAGTGCCATCTTGCTTAGCAAAGACCAAGCCGTTCTGTGTATGGCCAAACGCCTCAACGCGTTAGGGGTTATTTATACCGGGCCCGCTGGCGCCATCAAAACCGCGTTGCCACATTTGCTCTAGCGCACTTGCAAACTGAACGTCTTGAGCGAAGACCTCTAAGCCCAAAACGTGCGCAAACTGGCAAAGCCCAGCGAGCCACGCCGCGTCTCCTGAGGAAACAGTTAAAAACCGCAACCCTTTTAACACCAAGGGCGAAAGCTCTGCCAGCTGGTAGCCTGCGGATGAAACACCGACACGGATACCGCGGGCTTGTAAGGCCAAACAAAAAGCCTCAAACGCTTTGCCTTGGCGCAGCGCAGGGCCTTCGTTCATCGCAAACGAAAGGTGTTTTGCAACACTTTCGTGCATATCAAGCAAAGCCAGTAAGCGCGGCATAAAACTCTCGTCGAGCAAAGAGGCCGCGCTTAAGTTTAAATTCAAGTGCAATGCCAACGCAACCAGCGGCGTCTTTCGCTGCATCGCATCTTCAAGCGTTGCCAACGCTTTTTCAGCAAAAGCCAAATCTAAGTTGGAGGTGTACTGCAAACGTTCTGCCACTGGCCGCCATTGGTCAGCATCTATTGCGCTGTCAACGTCGTCGTTATAGATACGCAAAGTCACGTTGTCAAAAAGAATGGTCTTGCTTGGGCCTACAACCGGTTGGCGATGGAGTTCCAGCGCGTTCGACTCCACTGCTGCATCGAACACTGCCAGCCACTCGGCGCTACTTTGCGGCAAACCAGGAACAGAATCCGAATCCGCCACACTGATCGCATCTCGACCTTGCGCCTGGGCCGCAGCCAAGGCGCCATCGACTTTTGAAAAAATCGCAGCTAAAGCATCTTCGCGTTTAAAACGACCAAGACCTATCCAAGCCGTCGTCTGTGTTTCTAGCGAAAGAGGTAAAACCCGGCGGCGCAAGTCTTGCAAAAGTTGGTTAGCCCACACCACTGTGTTTGCATCCGCCTCTTGGGGAAATAAAACGCCAAAATCCGACCCACTCAGGCGCCCCACCAAAACCCCTTTCAAGCCACGCGTGTTTGAGCGTAAAACCTGCGCCACCTGATTGAGCCAAGCATCGGTCGCCTCCCAGCCCCCAAGTCGATTGCGCTGAGCTAGCCCCGACAGTCGAAGTAAGACCAAACTCCCGCCCTCAAAATTAAGCTTGTCCAGCGTGTTTTGAAATTGACGCAAAAATTCAGTTCGGTCGGGCAGACCGGTGACGCTGTCAGTGTTGCGATGAAAGAAACGCTTGAATATTTGCAAAGCCATGAAAATTTACTTCAATACGCGCAGAAGCGTGTAATTCGTATCAGATGCATCTAGTGGCGGATTCTCAAGCTTGTCTTTGCGAACGCGAAGTATGTAACGCTTACCAGGTGCTTTTTTGAAACCAGCAATCTCTTCAAACAGCGGCTCCCACTTTCGACC
>JBAXOC010000184.1:0-3910 GCA_037133455.1 Comamonadaceae bacterium
GGAAGAGGCCGTCGCTTTGGGCGAACAGGTAGCAAAGCAATTGCAAGTCGCAGTCGGACATGAAAGTTAAACCTCGCGTGATTGTTACGCGCCCCCACAAAGAGGCATCGGCGTGGGTAGAGCGTTTGACGCAACATGGTTTTGATACCACCGCAGTGCCTCTTATTGACATTGCCCCTGCACCAGATCTGGCCCCATTAGCGCAGGCGTGGGCGCAGTTAGAAGATTTTGACGCGGTGATGTTTGTCAGTGGCAACGCGGTCACCCACTTCTTTGCCAGTCAACCCCAAGGTTTAACGCAGCCCTTTACTTCAGCCCACAGTCGCCCCAGAGCCATGGTGACAGGGCCTGGCAGTTACGCCGCGTTGTTAGCCCTTGGCGCAGCCCCCCAAGCCATCGATGCGCCTGCGCTGGAAGGCGGGCAGTTTGATTCAGAGACCTTGGGGCAACACGTTCGAAGGCAAGTGAGGCCCGGGTTTCGGGTCTTGATCGTTCGCGGCGATTCGGGGGATCAAGGATCTTCAGCCCAAGGCGTGGGGCGCGATTGGTTTGCGCAACAGGTTGTGAATGCCGGTGGACAGTGCGCGTTTTTGGTGGCTTACCAACGCGTGGCTCCGGTGTGGAGTCTTGAAGAAAAAAACAGCATCATCGCTGCTGCCAGTGATGGATCGTTTTGGCTTTTGAGCAGCACCGAGGCTTTGGGCAACCTGATTGCGTCCTTGCCTGAGCAAAATTGGGACCACGCCAAGGCGGTCGCCACCCATCCTAGGATTGCCAAAGCGGCGCATGCCGCCGGTTTCGGGATGGTTTTAGAGTCACGTCCCTTGATCCAAGAAGTGATTGCATCGATAGAATCGAGCCTATGACCATCGCACCCCCCGAGACGCCAGCACCCGTAGCTGCTCCCCCTGCACGACGCAATGCCCAGAGGTGGCTTTTGGCTGCGGGAGTAGTGGCATCGGTTGCCTTGGTATCGAGTACTTTGTTATGGCAAAAGCTGTCTTCGATCCAAGAGCAATTGGCTAGGCAAAGTGCCGACTCCTTGGGCCAAGCCAATGAGGCCCGGGCCACCGCTCGCCAAGCCCAAGACGTCGCCATGGAAACGGCAGCCAAACTCGCTGTAACTGAAGTAAAGTTAAGTGAGGTTGCTTTGCAGCGATCGCAAATTGAAGGTTTGATTCAAAGCCTTTCTCGTTCGCGCGATGAGAATTTAGTCATCGACATCGAGTCTTCGATTCGACTAGCCCAACAACAAGCCCAGCTGACCGGCAGTGTTGCACCGCTGCTAGCTGCGTTGAAAACGGCGGAAGCCCGCATTGCAAAAACCGCCCAACCGCGCTTATCCCCATTGCAACGCGCGATGACCCGCGACATCGCCCGCATTCAGGCAACCACCTTGTCCGATACGCCTGCGATTCTGTTGCAGCTCGATGAGTTGGCTCTGCTTGCCGATGAATTGCCTGCGGCAAACGCCGTCGGATTGAAAAAGACCGCCGAGCCTTTGTCACGCAAGCCGCAAGAGAGTGTGTCGGTTTGGTGGATGCGAACGCTTACAACGGTGCAAGAGGAATTGAAGAGCTTGGTGCGCTTAAGCAAAATTGGAGACCCTGAGTCTGCGCTACTTTCGCCAGACCAAACTTTCTTTCTGCGAGAAAATTTCAAGTTGCGTATTCTCAACGCCCGCTTAGGGTTGTTGTCGCGCCAGACCGACGCAGCCCGGGCTGACTTGGCTACCGCGTCGGTTACCTTGGGTCGTTATTTTGACCCGAGCTCCAAAAAAACCCAGACCGCCGCAAACTTACTCAGCCAAGTTCAAAACAAAATGCGAACGCTGGATATCCCGCGCACCGATGAAACCTTAGCGGCCCTTGCGACGGCCGCAGCAGGGCGCTAAACCATGCGTGTTGTTTTGTGGTTAGTGGGACTGTTTGCGATTGCGGCAGTCAGCGCATTGTTTGCCGCCGGTAACCCTGGGACGGTCACGGTGTTTTGGCCGCCTTACCGGCTTGACCTGTCTTTGAACTTGGTTCTTTTGATTTTGGTCGCCGTCTTCGTGTTGTTGCATTTGGCTCTTCGCGGTATTTCACTTTTCGCCCAGTTGCCACAACAAGCCCGCCGCTGGCGCTTGCAACAAAAGGAGCGGCTGATTCACGCGGCGCTGATCGACTCACTCACGCACATGGTTGCAGGGCGTTTTATTCGGTCTCGCAAAGCGGCTGAACAAGCCATTGATTTAGAAAAATCAGTGAACTTGGCGCACGACAGCGCCCACCACGGCGAGAGAACCCTCGCCATGCTGCATCTGTTAGCCGCAGAAAGCGCCCACGCTTTGCAAGACCGGTCGATGCGCGATAGCCATTTCCAAAACGCTTTAGAAGAACTTCGCGACCCGCAGGCGAAAGAGTCTCAAGACGGCTATTACTTGCGTGCGGCGCGCTGGGCACTCGATGACCACGATGTGGAAGCGGCATCCCAATGGCTAAGCCAACTACCACAAGGGGCATCACGGCGAACCATCGCTCTGCGCTTGCGATTCAAAATTGACCGATTGTCTGGGAAAACCCTGGCCGCCTTAGAAACGGCCCGCTTGTTGGTGAAGCACCGCGCGTTTTCGCAAGCCAGCGGCGAGAGCATTGTGAAGGCACTCGCCATAGAACTCTTGATGGCGGCCGATGGACCTCGGGAGATTGAACGCGCTTGGAAATCCTTGGATGAGAACGAGCAAAAAATTGCCGATGTCGTTTTGACTTTGGTGGGTCAGTGGTTGCTGCGCGGCGGTGATGTTGCGCAATCGCGGACCTGGTTGCTTGCGCTGTGGGAGCGCATGGTCAAGCAAGCCAATGCTTTGACACCTGCGCAGCGGCTGGCCTTGGTGCGTGCTTTGGAATTGGGTTTTAGCAAACAAGACGGGACGCCGGACGCGGTCTGGCTTGGCCGGATTGAGGCGGCTCAGATGGCACAACCGCGGGATGCTTTGCTTCAGTATTTGGCCGGCATCATGTGTCTGCGATTGCAGCTATGGGGCAAAGCCCAACTTTTGCTGAAACAATCCTTGGCCGTTGCCAAAGACGAAGAACTACGCCGTGACGCCCAACGCGCCTTAGAGTCAGCCTCAGCCCAGCGGACCTAAGGCTGACGTCGGCGCTTAGCCTTCGAGCGCCGCTAACACTTGGGCCGTGATGTCGTCCACAGTTCCCAGTCCATTGACAGCGCGGTATTTGGGGGCTTTGCTTGGCTCTTGTTGGGCCCAATCGGAGTAGTAATTCACCAAGGGACGGGTTTGTGCGCTGTAGACATTGAGGCGATTTTTCACCGTCTCTTCTTTGTCGTCTTCGCGCTGAATCAGGGGCTCCCCAGTGACATCGTCTTTGTCTTGTACTTTGGGAGGATTGAACTTAACATGGTAAGTCCGCCCTGAAGCAGGGTGTGAGCGGCGGCCACTCATGCGTTCGATGATGGCATCAAAGGGAACGTCAATTTCAACCACATAGTCCAAAGGAACGCCGGCCGCTTTCATCGCGTCGGCTTGGGGAATGGTGCGTGGGAATCCATCAAAGAGAAAACCCTTGGCGCAGTCGGGTTGCTGCAGTCGTTCTTTGACCAAGTTGATGATCAAACTGTCACTGACCAAGCCACCCGAGTCCATGATGGACTTGGCCTGTAAGCCGAGTTCAGTTCCGGCTTTGACTGCAGCTCGCAGCATATCGCCGGTTGAAATTTGGGGAATCCCGTATTTTTGGCAGATAAACGTGGCTTGTGTGCCTTTACCCGCGCCCGGTGCTCCCAGCAGAATCAGTCTCATGGCTAACCTTCAATAGAAAAAATAGGTTCCGCTTTTGCTTCCCTTTTGAAGGGGGTCTCTTCAAGCAAATGCAATGGTTGTGGTGCTGAGAATAGCATGCGTTGGAGG
>JBAXOC010000185.1:0-3854 GCA_037133455.1 Comamonadaceae bacterium
GGGTTTGATTTTCCTGAGACTTCAAGCCTTCAATATCGGCCGCGGCAGCCAAGGCAGCGAGCGCATCGCGCCAACTGCTGAGCAAGGCGGGCAATTCTTCGGGGCTGCGTTTGTAGCGTCGGGCAAGCGATATCCACAAAGCTAAACGCGCGTCGAGTTCGGCCAATCCTTGTGGGTCGAGTTCGGTGCGCCTGAGATAGCTGCGCAGCGAATGCGCAGCGTCTTCAATTTGCGCAAGGCTAGAAACAAGGGCATCGATGGGGCTTTGAAAGTCGGCATCCAGATGCACTTGGTGTTGGAGTTGCTGCAATGCCGCGTTCAGGGGTTTGAGTGCGTTGCCTTCTTCATCTTCCATGAAGTTCACTGCGGCTTGCGCAGCGTCCATGAGCGTTTGTGCGTGGGCTAAGCGGCTGTGGTTGGCATTAAGGGCTTCCCACTCCAATTCCTGGGGGTTGAGTTTTTCTAATTCACTGATTTGCCAAGCCAGCCGCTCTTGCTCTTGTTGTAAAGAATCTTGGGCCTGTAAAGCTTGGGCTAAGGTGTTTTGGGCTTGTCGCCATTGTTGCCAAGACGCGCTTAATTTTTGGGTTGAAATTTGCGCATAGCCATCGAGCAGACCGCGCACGGCGTCAGGTCGCGTCAGGCTTTGCCATGCATGTTGGCCATGGATGTCGAGCAAATACTCACCAAGGTGGCGCAATTGTTGGGCGGTGGCGGGGCTGCCATTGACCCAAGCGCGGCTTTTTCCAGCGAGGTCTACGGTTCGCCGAAGCAATAAGCTCTCTGAACTTTCAAAACCAGCGTCTTCAAGAAAGAGGGAGAGTGCATCGGGGGAGTCAAATTCGGCGCTCACGTCGGTTCGTTGTGCTCCCTCTCGAATCACGCCCACATCGGCGCGCGCTCCGGTCACCAGTTGGAGTGCGTCAATCAAGATTGATTTACCCGCGCCGGTTTCTCCGGTCAGAACCGTGAAACCGCTTTCGAGGTCTAAATCGAGTTCATCGACGATAACGAAATCTCGCAGAACAATGCGTTTCAATCCCACTTTTTATGCCACTCCCTCGTTCCAGTGTAGCTTTTGACGAAGCGTATCAAAGTAGGTCCAACCCTGAGGGTGTAAAAACCGCACATGCTGCTCTGAGCGACGCACCACAATGCGGTCCCCGTGCATCAAAGTCGCCAATGATTGCATATCAAAGTTCGCGCTGGCGTCTCGGCCTGAGACGATTTCGATGGAAATTTCGCTGGCATGAGACAACACCAAGGGCCGGTTGGACAGGGTGTGCGGCGCTATAGGCACCAAAACCCAGCCGGGGGTAGAAGGGTGCAGCAAGGGCCCGCCAGCCGATAAGGCATAGGCGGTTGAACCTGTGGGGGTTGCGATGATCAGGCCATCGGCGCGTTGATTCGCCACAAAGTGACCATCAACCTCAACCCGCAACTCCACCATGCCAGAGGTTGCGCCGCGATTGACCACCACGTCGTTGAGCGCCAGCGCAGAAAAGACACTGCGCCCGTCGCGGATAACTTCGGCTTGCATGAGGCTGCGGTCATCCACCACAAACTCGCCAGCGAGCATGGGTCCTAAAGTGGCGGCGTATTGTTCCAGTGGAATATCGGTAATAAACCCGAGCCGGCCACGGTTAATGCCAATGAGTGGCACCTTGTATTGGGCGAGTCGCCTCCCAATACCTAACATGGTGCCATCCCCCCCAACGACCAAACACAGGTCGCAGTGGCGTCCGATGTCTTCAATCTCCATTGCAAGATAACTGCTGAGCCCCAAGTTGGCAGCGGTTTCGGCCTCAACCACCACCTCACAGCCTTGGCCCATCAAAAAATGGGCGATGTCATCCAAGGCCTGGCGTGCTGCGGCCACTGCGCTTGCAGAGTAGCTCGTTTGGTACTTACCAATGAGGGCGACCTGGCGAAACTGAGTTTTCAATCGGGACTTCATGGGCAAATTACATCACTAAAATGCCTCCATGCTAGATGATCGCTCCAAGTTGTTGCTGAAGTCGCTGGTCGAACGCTATATTGCCGACGGCCAACCGGTGGGAAGCCGCACTTTGTCTAAGGCCTCTGGCTTGGAGTTGTCTCCTGCGACGATTCGCAATGTCATGTCGGACTTAGAGGAGTTGGGCCTGATCGTTAGCCCCCACACCTCTTCTGGGCGCGTACCCACCGCGCGGGGGTACCGGCTTTTTGTGGACACCATGCTCACGGTCCAGCCGCAGCAGTTTGCCGCCCACAGCCTGGCACCCGACCAGCCGCAAAAAGTCATCTCAAATGCTGCCCATTTACTTTCAAGCTTGTCGCAGTTTGTCGGCGTGGTGATTGCCCCTAGGCGTACTTCCGCGTTTCGGCACATGGAATTTTTGCGACTCTCCGAAAAACGGGTGTTGGTCATCATTGTTTCGCCCGAAGGTGATGTACAAAACCGGGTTATTTATACCGAGGTGGATTACTCTCCCTCGCAACTCGTCGAAGCCGCTAACTTTTTAAACAGCCATTACGTCGGGCTCGACATTGACCAAGTGCGCGAACGGCTTAAAAGCGAGGTGGAAATATTGCGCTCAGAAATTGCCGGCCTGATGGACGCTGCGGTCACGGTGAACTCCGAAGCGATGACGGAAACCCAAGACGAAGTGGTGATTTCTGGCGAACGTAATTTGCTCAAAGTGACCGACTTTTCCAGCGACATGGGTAACCTGCGCCGGGCCTTTGAGCTGTTTGAGCAAAAAGCCCAAATCATGCGACTACTCGATATCGCCGGCCAAGCCGAAGGCGTGCGTATTTTTATCGGGGGCGAGAGCCAGGTTGTGCCGTTTGAAGACCTGTCGATTGTCAGCGCGCCTTACGAGGTCGATGGAAAATTGGTTGGCACCTTGGGGGTCATTGGCCCGACCCGCATGCCGTATGACCGAATGATTCAGATTGTTGATATCACCTCCAAGCTCGTGAGCAACGCTTTGAGCCACCACAAATAAAGCCCGACTTCTCCGCCGTTAGTGCAAACTTTGGTCGATGGGGGAAAGCTCTTTATCGGCCTTAGATGCTCCCTCATGCCGCGCGAAACGAATCAAATACACGCCGCTGAGAATCACGACCAAACCACCGATCAGGGTCCACCGGTCGGGTGCGGCGCCCCACACCACCCAATCGATAGCCACGGCCCAGACCAAAGCGGTGTATTCCAAGGGAGCGACGTTGGCGGTTTTTCCATGTGCAAAAGCGTAGGTCATCGCAACAGTGCCTAAAAAACCCGTCACACCCAAAATCACGATCAACAAGAAATGTCCTGTTTGAAGCGGCTGCCAGTCGCCAATCGCAAGCAGGCTTGCGCCTAAAGACATCAAAGCAATCGTCCAAAACACAATGCTGGCGTTGGATTCGCTGCGGCCCAATAGTCGCGCTGTTATCACGGTTAAACCGTAACAAATCGCTGATCCTAAAATTGCTAGCGCCCCCCAAGATTGCCAGAGCGAATCGACATTGCTCCCCGGCCGCATCGCAATGAGCACGCCTAAAAGACCGAGCCCGATGGCTACCCAGTGCGCCGGACTGGCATGCTCTTTTAAAAGCGGCACGGCCAAAGCCGTCACCAAAAGCGGAGAAATAAAGAAGATGGTGTAGGCCTGCGCGAGCGCCAAGTGGGCAATGCCATAGGTAAAAAGCCAAAGCGTGGCGACATTGAGAACGCAGCGCAAAAAGTGCAAGCGCCATTGCACTTGAAACAATTGCGCAACCGGAACCCTCCACGCGGTGTAGACCACAACCATCGGCAGCGCCGCCAAACCACGTAACGCGGCCACTTGCATCGCCGGATAAAAAGCCGACAGAGTTTTCAGCGT
>JBAXOC010000186.1:0-3848 GCA_037133455.1 Comamonadaceae bacterium
CGCCTTGTTTGGCATTGTGCAAGGCGGCATGTTTGAGCACCTGCGTGACGAATCTTTGGCCGGACTAGAGGCCTTGGATTTTCCGGGAATTGCCGTCGGCGGTTTGAGTGTGGGTGAACCCAAAGACCACATGATGCGCGTTTTGGAACACGTGGGCCCACGCTTGCCTGCGCATAAACCCCATTACCTCATGGGCGTAGGTACACCTGAAGACTTGATTGCAGGGGTGAAAAACGGGATTGATATGTTTGATTGCGTGATGCCCACGCGCAATGCCCGCAACGGAACACTGTTTAGCCGCTACGGCGATTTGAAAATTCGCAACGCCCGCCATAAAAGTGATGCCCAACCGCTCGATGTGACTTGCACCTGTTATGCCTGCGCTGGCAGCTCTGGCGTGTCTTGGGACCAAGGCGGGAGAGATGGCTTTAGCCGTGCTTATTTGCACCACCTTGACCGGTGCGGCGAAATGCTGGGACCGATGCTGGCGAGTATTCATAACTTGCATTACTACCTGAACCTGATGCAGGAGATACGCGACGCCTTGGACGCGGGTCGCTTTGCGGCGTTTGTCACGCAGTTTCACGCTGACCGGGCTCGCGGCGTTTAGCTTTGCTACACTCCTATCCATGTTTATTCATCGCATTTGCATTACAGGTTGTAGCGACCGGGGAGCCTGGCCCTGGCGTACGCTGACTGTTTTGCCAAAGTCCTAAGTCGCCGCACGGGCTTGACCCGTCTAGGCTCGCTTTTGGACCGCGCGCACATCCATCTCCCTTGTTTTTAAGCGCTGTACTAAGCGCCAACGGTCGGATTGCCCCGCCGCTTGATCTTTTGAGAGGCCCACTTTGTGACGACAGAAACCCAATTTCATGCGCTGGTAAGCCAAGGCTTTAACCGCATTCCCTTAATGGCGCAAGCCTTTGCAGACCTCGAGACGCCGCTGTCTTTGTACCTCAAGCTCACCGCCAACGCGCCCCATACTTTCTTATTGGAGTCCGTAGTGGGTGGTGAGCGCTTTGGACGCTATAGTTTTATTGGACTACCTGCGCGGACCTTCTTGCGCTCCAGTGGTTTTGGCTTGGATGCAAAAACCGAGGTGGTGACAGACGGCTCGGTGGTAGAAACCTCACACGCCAATCCCTTGGACTTTATTGCGCAGTATCAGCAGCGTTTTAAAGTGGCGCTGCAGCCGGGGATGCCCAGGTTTTGCGGGGGCTTGGCAGGCTACTTTGGTTACGACGCGGTGCGCTACATCGAGAAAAAACTGGAAACCTCTTGCCCACCCGATACCTTGGGGTGTCCTGATATTTTGCTCTTGCAGTGTGAAGAGTTGGCGGTGATTGATAACCTCTCGGGCAAGCTGCATCTGATGGTCTATGTGGACCCCGCAGTTCCCAATGCCTATGGTTTGGGGATGAACCGTTTGCAAGCTCTGAAGTCCCAATTGGCGCTGGCAGTGCACGCGCCGACGGTCAAACCCAGCGAGAGCTTTGCGGCCCAGCGCGACTTTGCCAAAGAGGATTACATTGCCGCCGTCGTACGAGCCAAGGAGCGCATTGCCGGTGGGGACTTTATGCAAGTGCAAGTCGGCCAACGCATCAAAAAACGTTACACCGCCTCGCCTTTGAGTTTGTACCGGGCCTTGCGTTCGCTCAACCCCAGCCCGTACATGTATTACTACAACTTCAGTGGCGCAACGCAGGGCCGAGAAGACTTTCACGTGGTGGGCGCAAGCCCGGAAATTTTGGTGCGCCAAGAAACGGTGGGAGAGCAAACCAAGGTCACGATTCGTCCTTTGGCGGGAACGCGCCCACGCGGCGCCACCCCAGAGTTAGACAAAGCCGCCGAAGAAGAGTTGGTGAACGACCCCAAGGAGCGGGCCGAGCATGTGATGCTGATTGATCTAGCGCGTAATGACATCGGGCGCATCGCGCAGGTGGGAAGCGTCAAAGTGACGGATGCGTTTTGTGTGGAGCGCTACAGCCACGTGATGCACATTGTGAGCAACGTAGAAGGAACGCTCAATCCGGGCATGACCAATATGGATGTGCTCAAAGCCACTTTCCCCGCTGGCACACTGACAGGCGCACCTAAAGTGCACGCGATGGAAGTGATTGACCAGTTAGAACCCACCAAACGCGGTATTTACGGCGGTGCTTGCGGCTACCTCAGTTATGCGGGTGACATGGATGTGGCTATTGCCATTCGCACCGGCATCATCAAAGACCAGATGCTGTATGTTCAAGCTGCGGCAGGGGTGGTCGCCGATAGTGTGCCGGAACTGGAATGGCGCGAAACCGAACACAAAGCCCGCGCCTTGTTGCGCGCAGCTGAATTGGTAGAAGAGGGATTGGAGTGACTATGAAACTCTTGATGATCGATAACTACGACAGTTTTACCTACAACATCGTCCAGTACTTTGGAGAGCTCGGTGCACAGGTAGAGGTGTTTCGCAACGACGAAATCACAATAGAGGAAATTGCTAAGCGCGCTCCTGATCGTTTGGTGATTTCCCCCGGTCCGTGTTCGCCCAATGAGGCAGGAATTTCGGTGGCAGCGATTCAGTATTTCATGGGAAAGTTGCCAATCTTGGGTGTCTGCTTGGGCCACCAAAGTATCGGCGCAGCTTTAGGCGGCAAGATCATTCGAGCCCAGCAATTGATGCACGGCAAAACCAGCCTGATTCAAACCACTGGCGAAGGCGTTTTTGCCGGTTTACCGACGCAGTTCACCGTTAACCGTTACCACTCCTTGGCTATTGATCGCGCGTCTTGCCCCAAAGAGTTGGCGATTACGGCTTGGACCCCAGACGGCGAAATCATGGGTGTGCGCCATACGGAGTTGCCGTTTGCGGTACGCATGGAAGGCGTGCAATTTCACCCTGAGAGCATCCTGACCGAGCATGGTCACGCGATACTTAAAAACTTTTTAGCGTGAGGCAGACTATGCAAAAAACCGTTGATCTTCGCAGTGACACCGTCACCCAACCCACTGATGCGATGCGTAAGGCGATGTTTGACGCTCCCTTGGGTGACGACGTTTTTGGTGATGACCCCAGCGTCAATGCCTTGCAGGAAAAAGTAGCCAGCATGCTGGGTTTTGAAGCCGCGCTTTTCATGCCCACGGGAACGCAGAGTAATTTGTGTGGACTGATGGCGCATTGCCAACGCGGCGATGAGTACATCGTCGGGCAGTCCGCGCACACCTACCGATACGAAGGTGGCGGAGCTGCGGTTTTGGGCAGTATTCAACCCCAACCGTTGGCGCAAAATGCACTCGGACAAATGGCCTTGGAAGACGTTGCTAACGCTATCAAGCCAGACGACTGCCACTTTGCGCAGACCAAGCTGTTGTGTTTAGAAAACACGTGGAATGGCCATACGATGACTAGCGCGTATTTAGATGGCATGACGCGCCTGGCCCGGGACAAGGGACTGGCGGTTCATTTGGACGGAGCGCGTTTGTTCAATGCCGCTGCAGCCACAGTGCAGCCCGGGGAATCGGTGGCCGTATCCGCTAAGCGCATCACGTCCTACTTTGACAGTGCCTCAGTCTGCTTTAGCAAAGGGCTTGGCGCCCCCGTGGGTTCGGCCTTGTGTGGCAGCAAAGCGTTGATCGCACGCGCCCATCGGGTGCGCAAAATGACAGGCGGCGGTATGCGCCAATCTGGCTTATTAGCGGCAGCAGCTGCGTTTGCGCTGGACCATCACTTAGAGCGTTTGGCGCAGGACCACGCGATGGCGCAGCGGCTTGCACAGGGTTTAGAAAATATCGCAGGGTTAAAAGTGCGATCAGCGCAGACCAATATTGTTTTTGTGGATGTAGCCGACGGTAAAGGCCCTGAT
>JBAXOC010000187.1:0-3804 GCA_037133455.1 Comamonadaceae bacterium
GTGGTGATGCCCAGTTTGGGTTCGCCGATTCGCATGGAAAGCCATACCAATGGCCATGGCGGACGTGAAGACTTTGCATTGGGGCGGGTAGGCAACTTTCCGCTTTTTATCAGCGTCACCAATTCCGAAGAAGAGTCGCTAGCCTCGTGGCGGGAAACGGCAACTCCGATTGGTTTGGGGGCTTTGTCCATCTGCCTCTTGATCGCCATGGCTGCTGGAATGCTGAACCGACAATTGATAGGAAAAGAGGCATTGGAACACTCGTTAGACGCAGTCAACAGCCGCTATTACCACACGCTTGATTCAGTGTTGGACGCGATTATTGCGGTGGATGAAACACAAACGGTTGTCCTTTTCAATTCAGCAGCTGAGACCATGTTTGGAATGTCGGCGCAAGATGCCCTTGGCAGCTCGCTTTCCCAATTCATTCCAGAAATGTTGCGCGATGTGCACCATGCGCACTTCAAGTCATACCAATCGCAAAGTAGCGCATCCCGTGCGATGGGACCGCATTTGCAAATTATGGGGCGGCATGTGGATGGGCGAGTTTTCCCTATCGAGTCAACCATCTCACGCGTCGTCATTGACGGGGCCTACCAATACACCGCTGTTCTTCGCGACATCTCCGAGAGAAAGAAAATTGATTCTGAGTTGCGGGAGATGAATGAACAATTGCGAGGGCTCTCAGCGTCTTTGTTGGATGTGAGGGAGCAAGAGCGCACCCGCATTGCCCGCGAACTCCATGATGACTTGGGACAGCAACTCACAGGGATCAAACTCGATCTGGCTTGGGTGAACAACAGGATCAAGGAAGGTATTCCCGTTCGCCCTGAAGACATCGAGCCGATTCGCGAAATGTTGGTTGCAGCCATTGCCTCGGTGCGCAGAATTTCCACCGAACTGCGGCCCTTGATTTTGGACGACCTCGGATTCAGTGAGGCGGTTACTTGGCTTGTGGGTGAATTTTCTAAACGCAGCAAGATGGAAATCACACTCCAGCTTGAAGCCGCCAATCACATCAAAGACACCGCACAAGCCACCGCCCTGTTTCGAATCCTGCAAGAGTCACTCACAAATATCACGCGCCACGCATACGCCACCAAAGTCGATATAAAAATTGTAGAAAAAGCGGGTCGCATCGAACTTTCGATCAGCGACAACGGTGCCGGATTGATCAAAAAAACCAGCAAAGACAGAGGGTTTGGGTTAATCAATATGCGAGAACGGACTACGGCCTTGAATGGCGAACTTCGCATAGAAAGTAGCCCCGGCCAAGGAACCAGTGTGATCGTCACGCTGCCATTGATGGAGTCACGTGCTTCAGGAGAACCCGATGCGAGTTGAAGTTTTAATCGCAGACGACCACGCCATTATTCGCGATGGGATCAAAAAACTGATTGCGGATACGCAAGACTTGGTGCGTGCAGGCGAAGCCCACAGCGGAAATACCGTGCTTGAAAAAGTTCGCGAGCGCAATTGGGGCTTGGTGATACTCGACTTGTCGATGCCTGGGCGTAACGGCTTAGAACTCATCAAACTCATCAAAGCGGAGCGCCCCAAACTTCCGATTTTGATTTTTAGCATGCACCCCGAAGAGCAATACGCGGTGCGGGCTATTCGCGCTGGCGCATCGGGCTACCTTTCCAAAGAGGGCGAAAGCGAGTTGCTTCTTCCTGCAATGCGTAAAGTGGCAAACGGCGGCGTCTATGTCAGCCACCACGTGGCAGAGCTACTGGCCAGCGATTTTTCGCGCCATACGGACAAACTGCCGCATACCTCCTTGACCAACCGAGAGTATGAAATTTTTTGTCGCATCGTGCGCGGCGAGCGGTTGGTGGATATCGCGGAAAAACTGTCTGTAAGCATCAAAACCATTAGCACGCATAAATCGAACATCATGGCCAAAATGAGCCTGACCAGCAACGTAGAACTTTTTCGCTACGCTACAGAGCACGACCTGCTCGACCACCACCAAGATAGAGACGCAACAGGCAAAGAATAGGATTATTCCTAGGCCTTAATTCATCGTCTGCCTATGGGCAAACCACCTCGCGGACTTCAAAATTGATTGAGTCCTCGGTCATTTTCCGAAGTATCAGAAGTGTTTTGTAACCATCTTGAGGTGAACCATGTCCATTTTCGCTCGCTCTGCCCTGATCTCCGCTGCCTTGGGTGCTGCCTTTCTACTGCAAGCCCCTGCGGTGTATGCCGTTGATGCTGACGCCGCCTTGGCGCTTGCCCGTCAGAATAATTGTCTGAAATGCCACAGCGTTGACAAAGACAAGGATGGCCCTTCCTACAAAAAAGTAGCAGAGAAGTACAAGGGCAAAGCCGGAGCGGAAGACAAACTGGTGAACCACATCATGTCCGGAGAAAAAGCGAAGTTTCCCGATGGCCATGAGGAAGAACACAAGATTGTGAAAACATCTCCTCCCAAGGACATGGCACAAATTAAAAATCTGGTGCAGTGGATATTGGCCCAGTAATTCAAAGCCGTCACGCTTTACCTAAAGGAGTCTTCCCATGGCTGAACCCACCCCAGGCCTCTTTCGCCGCGTTTGGACTAGCTTACGCAAGCCCAGCGTGAAGTACTCGCTTTTGGGTATTTCTTCAACGTTTTTCGTTGTCGGTATTTTGTTTTGGGGGGCTTTCAACACAGGGATGGAGGCAACCAACACCTTGGACTTTTGTATTACTTGTCACGAAATGCGTGACAACGTGTACCAAGAATACAAAGAGACGATTCACTTTAGCAACCGTTCTGGAGTTAGAGCCGTTTGTTCAGATTGTCATGTGCCCAAGGATTGGACACATAAGATGATTCGCAAAGCCCAAGCCAGCTTTGAGGTTTGGGGAAAATTAACGGGCTCTATTGATACCGCAGAAAAATTTGAAGCCAAACGCATGGAGTTGGCCACGCACGAGTGGAACCGCATGAAAGGCAACAATTCACGCGAATGCCGCAATTGCCATGACTTTGATGCGATGAGTGCAGAGCTGCAAAAGCAAACGCCTTACAGAAAGCATATGAAGGCCAAAGAAGAAGGCAAAACCTGTATCGATTGCCACAAAGGCATTGCCCACCACTTGCCTAAAGAGTACGTCGATCCAGATGAGTAAATAGAGTTGGCAGCGCTGTCACTGTGATCACAGTGACAGCGTTTTCCTAAACAACTCTAAAGTTCGCGACCACGACAACTCTGCCGCTTCTGCGTTGTATCGGGGGGTGGAATTGTTATGAAACCCGTGCTGGGTTGCAGCGTAGTGGTAAGCCGTATGGCGAATACCTTGGGTGTTAAGCGCAGTCTCAAAAGCCGGCCACGTAGCGTTAATCCGAGGGTCATTCGCAGCGAAGTGAAGCACAAGCTCCGCCTTGATCTGTGACACCTTGGCTGCATCCACCCCTGCGCCGTAGTAAGGAGCCCCAGCACGCAAGTCGGCGCCCATCTCTGCGGCTAGGTAATTCACCACCCCACCACCCCAGCAAAATCCCACTGCGCCTAAGCGGCCGTTGGAGCGGGCGTGGTTCTTCAAAAATACGGCGCTGTTGAACATATCGCGCAAGAGTTTTTGCGGATCGAGGCTGGCTTGAAGCTTGGTGCCTTCTTCGTCATTGCCGGGGTAGCCACCCACAGGAGCCAAGCCATCGGGCGCAAGCGCTAAAAACCCTGCAGCACCTAAGCGGCGGGCTACGTCTTCAACGTATGGGTTGAGTCCGCGATTTTCGTGAATGACCAAAACCGCAGGGTGCGGCCCGGGTTTGCTCGGTTGTACCAAATAGCCCTTCATCTGCCCTGAGGTTCC
>JBAXOC010000188.1:0-3800 GCA_037133455.1 Comamonadaceae bacterium
ATGCAAAGAGAGTCTCAATGCCTTGGCTGTGGGCGTAGCTTGCCGCTTCCGTATGAAATTGCGGCCCAAGATCTCCCACTTCCCCCATGTCACCCAAAACCAATAGTCGGGGTGCTGGAAGATCCGCCAAAACCTCTATGGCTGCGCGAACGGAATCGGGGTTGGCGTTGTAACTGTCATCGATCAGAGTGATATCGTTCTGTCCTTGGCGCAAGGACAAAGCACGGGAACGCCCTTTGACGGGTATGAACGCTTCTAAGCCGGCCTCAATAGCTTGCGCGGGGATACCCGCTGCAATGGCACAACTGGCAGCAGCCAAAGAATTTTTGACGTTATGGCGGCCTGCAATCGCTAAGCGGTAATGCAAGTCCACCGACTGGCCGCCGAGTTTTCCATGGGCGTGAACCTGCCACGCCCCTTGCGACCAAAGCGCATCAGCGCAGGACAAGGTCTCACTTCCAGCGATGGTATTTTGCGAAAATCCAAATGTGCTGCGCGATTGCGAAAGCGTATTCCACACAGCGACAAACGCATCATCTTGCGGATACACCGCGATGCCTTCGGGCCCCAAAGCAGAAATCACAGCGCCGTTTTCTTTTGCAACCGCTTCAACGGTGTGCATAAACTCTAAGTGCTCGCGTTGGGCGTTATTCACCAATGCAACGGTCGGCTTAACCATAGCAGCCAATCCCGCTATTTCTCCAGGATGGTTCATCCCCAACTCCACCACCGCAATACGGTGTTTAGAGCGCATGCGCAGTAGCGTCAAGGGGACGCCAATATCGTTGTTCAAATTCCCTTGGGTCGCCAACGCTGCGCCATCAGGTGCATGGGTAGTCAGAATCGATGCCAGCATTTGGGTCACCGTAGTTTTCCCATTGCTCCCTGTCACCGCAATCAAAGGAAGAACAAACTGAGATCTCCAACCGGCCGCCAGTTCGCCCAAGGCAAGCTTGGTGTCTTCAACCTCAATGCGCGCCAACCCCTCTGGGTACATAGACGCTGTCAGTCCTGCGCGGCACAACACCGCGCTTGCACCGAGACGCTTGGCATCATGCAGAAAATGGTTGGCATTGAATTTGTCACCTTCCAATGCAACAAATAAATCACCCGTTTCCACCGTGCGGGTATCAGAATGCACACGAAAAATCGCAGTCTCTGGGTCGCCAATCAATCGGACGTTGCTAAGCCATTGCAAAGCTTGTGCCAAAGTCATCATGGGCGTGAGGGCTACGATGCTCATGCGTGAACGCTCCGCCGATCCTGTACGCGCTGGCGCAGAGCGGTACTCGCGTGGACCCGGTCAGAGAAATAGCTTTTCACTCCGGCTATCTCTTGGGTGGCTTCGTGGCCTTTACCTGCCACAAGAATAACGTCTGCATTGTTTGCCTGGCCCACTGCGCTCGCAATGGCCAGCGCCCTATCAACCTGAACCGTCAACCGGTCAGAGCGACTGACGCCGGCGAGGATATTCTCAATAATAGAAAGAGGCAGCTCACTGCGTGGGTTGTCGCTGGTGACAATGATTTTGTCGGCTTGGGCTGTCGCCACCGCGCCCATGAAGGGGCGTTTGGTGGTGTCGCGGTCACCGCCACATCCAAAGACGCACCACAAATCACCACCGCGTTGCTGCGCTGCTGGTCGCAGCGCTTGCAGCGCTTGTTGCAATGCATCGGGGGTGTGGGCGTAGTCCACCACCACCAATGGCGCGGCGTCTCCGCCCAAACATTCCATGCGCCCAGGCACCGCGCGCAATTGGCTACAGGCCGCAATCGCACTGGGTAAATCCACACCCAAGCTGCGCATGCTGGCAATCACCGACAACATATTGGCGACGTTGTACTCGCCCATGATGTGGCTCTTGACGGTTATCGATTGGCCATCTTCAATGACCTCAAACTGCAGACCTTGGGGTGTTGCAACGATATGGCGTGCAACCAAGCGCGCGTTGGCTGTTAATGCAACAGTCCAGATGTCGATGTCTGGCGACGTTGCGGCCAAAGATTGCTCCAAGTCGGCACCAAATGCATCATCGGTATTGATCACTGCACAGCGCAAGCCTTGCCACGCGAATAGCCGTTTCTTGGCCTGACCGTAGGCGTGCATCGTCGCGTGGTAATCCAAATGGTCTTGTGTGAGGTTAGTAAAAACCGCAACCCGAATGGCTGTCCCATTGAGCCTGGCTTCTTCAATACCGATCGACGATGCCTCTAACGCGCACACCTTGTGTCCTTGGCTTATAAATTCACGCAATGCCGATTGCAAGCGAATCGGATCCGGCGTCGTCAAACCTGTGGCGACAATCGATTGCAAACCAACGCTATCCGCGTCATTTGCTTTAACAGGTGGGGGTTGTCCGATACCCAGCGTTCCAACCATGGCACATGGCAACTCATTCGGCTCCGCTAAGGAGGACAAGGCCTGCGCTAGCCACCAGGCGGTCGAAGTTTTCCCATTGGTCCCAGTAATAGCCACTACTGAGATATCTTCTGAAGGATGCCCAAAAAATTCTGCCGCTATCGTGCCTGCTGCGCTTTGAAGTCCTGGGTACACACCCACACGGGTATCTGTACATTCGAAATCTTGTACGCCTGATGCTTCCACCAAGCAGACTGCCGCGCCTTGTTTCAAAGCGGTGTTGATAAATTTACGCGGGTCATTAGCCACCCCAGGCCATGCGATAAATCCATCACCCGGTTTGACCAAACGGCTATCTGACGTCAAAGTCCCCGTGACATGCGCTCGCATCCACATGACTACTTCTTGGGAGCTAGTGAGGTGCTGTGCCATCAAAAGCTTTCCTGCACCATGTCAGCCACAATCTGCGGACGAATGGCAATATCGGGCTGCACCCCCATCACCCGCAATGTTTGCTGAACCGCTTCACTAAACACAGGTGCGGCGACTTCACCACCGAAATATTTGCCTGCGCTCGGCTCATCGAGCATGACACCTACCACAATGCGCGGGTGATCAATAGGGGCCATGCCGACAAACCAACTGCGGTATTTGCGATTGCCTTCGCTGCCGTAGCCCTTGCCCACTTGTTTGTAGGCTGTACCTGACTTGCCACCAACGGAATATCCGGCGGTTTGCGCCTTAGGGCCGGTGCCTCCTGGACCCGCTGCCATTTGCAGCATTTTGCGAACTTTGGCTGCTGTCAATGCAGAGAATACGGGGAGACCAACTGCGGGCTCATTGGTTTTTAAGAGCGTAGCGGGAATGATTTCGCCACCATGTGAAAAAACGGTGTAGGAGCGCACCATCTGAAACAAAGATGCAGACAGCCCATAGCCATAGGAGGCCGTCGCCTGCTCAATCGGACGCCACGTTTTCGCGGGGCGAAGCCGCCCAGACACCACGCCGGGAAACTCCACTTGGGGTTTTTGTCCAAAGCCAGCCTGTGAAAACGTTTCCCACATTTCTGACGCTGGCATTTGCATCGCAATTTTGGTGGTGCCTACATTGCTAGAGACTTGAATCACCTGCTCTACCGTCAACGCGCCGTGCGGATGCGAATCGCGAATCGTAGCGCCCGTGATATTGACTGAACCGGGCGCAGTATCAATCACAGTGTTCGGAGTCACCCGACCAGAATTTATAGCCAAACCTATCGTGAAGGGCTTCATCACAGAGCCAGGCTCAAAGGTATCAGTCAACGCACGGTTACGCAGTTGTGCGCCACTTAAATTCAACCGTTTTTCAGGGTTGTAACTTGGGTAATTAGCCAAGGCTAATACTTCGCCGGTTGTGGTATCCAGCACCACGATGCTCCCCGCTTGTGCGCGGTTGGAGATCAC
>JBAXOC010000189.1:0-3796 GCA_037133455.1 Comamonadaceae bacterium
CCAGGCTTGGGATTTAGTGTCGAGTTGGTTTGTCATGGCTTGATTTTATCGGGGACGCCCGATTGAGGAATTTAGCCGGTATTTCTCAGCCCTGCGGCAATTCCGTTGATAGAAATATGAATCCCACGCTGCACACGTTCATCCGATTGGCCCGCACGGTAACGGCGTACCAATTCGACTTGCAAATGGTGCAGCGGATCAATGTAGGGAAAGCGGTGACGGATAGACCGTTGCAAAGCGGCGTTGTGGGCGAGGCGTTGCTTGTCACCGGTAATTAAGGACAAGGCCTCAGAGGTTCGGTGCCACTCGGCTTCAATGGCTGAAAAGATTTTTTTGCGCAAACGCGCATCGCCAACAAGCTCGGAGTAGCGCGACGCCAAAGCCAAATCGCTTTTGGCCATCACCATGTCCATGTTGGAGAGCAGGGTTTGAAAAAACGGCCACTGCCGAACCATTTTTTGGAGCAGTGCGGTGCGTTCTTTGGTTTGGGCAGGAGTATTTTGGCCTGTGTTGCCATGGATAAAGCTTTGTACTGCCGATCCAAAACCAAACCAACCTGGCAAGGTTAAGCGGCATTGGCCCCAACTGAACCCCCAAGGAATGGCGCGCAAGTCTTCAATGGCTTGGGTCGCCTTGCGCGAAGCGGGTCGTGAACCAATATTGAGTTCGGCAATTTCTCGCAAAGGCGTAGAGCTGAAAAAATATTCTGTGAACCCAGGGGTTTCATAGACCAAGGCGCGGTAGGCGGCCATGCTGCTTTGTGATAATTCGCCCGCCGCTGCGAGAAAAATTTTGGTGGCAGGCTTGGTGGTTTGGAGCAGGGTGGCTTCTAAGGTTGCGGCGACCAAGGTTTCAAGGTTGCGCCTTCCGATTTCTGGGTTGGCGTATTTAGAGCCAATCACCTCGCCTTGTTCGGTGAGTCGAATTTGACCGCGTACGGTTCCGGGGGGTTGCGCCAAGATCGCTTGGTAGCTCGGCCCGCCGCCGCGTCCGACCGTGCCCCCGCGGCCATGGAACATGCGCAACTGAATGGCGTGTTGGGTTTGGAGCGCGTCAAACAGTTCCACCAGTGCGATCTCTGCTTGGTACAGCTCCCAGTTGCTGGTGAAAATCCCACCGTCTTTGTTGCTGTCGGAGTAGCCCAGCATGATGTCTTGTTCAGCGCCACTGCGTTTGACCAATGCGGCGATCCCGGGTAGGGCATAAAACTCGCGCATGATGGGTGCGGCGTTACGCAGGTCTTCAATCGTCTCAAACAAAGGGACCACGATCAGATCACTGTGGGCGTTACCGTCGATCGTTCCACTGACGAGGCCCACTTCCTTTTGAAGCAAAAGCACTTCGAGTAAATCGCTGACCGTTTCGGTGTGGCTGATGATGTAGTGGCGAATGGCTTCGTTACCAAAGCGCTCGCGCATGACTTTGGCCATAGAAAAGATAGCCAACTCGCCTTGGGCGTGGGCTGAATAGGCCGCGCCTTGGACACGCAAGCCGCGGGCATCGTTTAAGAGACGCATTAAGACGCTGCGCTTTGCGGTTTCGTCTAACGCGCTGTAGTGGGACTCAATGCGGGCGGTGCGCAGCAATTCAGCAACTACGTCTTCGTGCTTGTCTGAGCTCTGGCGCAAGTCAACCGTGGCCAAATGAAAGCCAAAGACTTCGACGGCGCGAATCAATGGATGAAGTCGCTGCGCAGTAAGGGCTTGGCCGTGGTGGGCGATAAGGGAGTTTTCGATCGTGCGCAAGTCAGCAATGAATTCTTGCGCCAGTCGGTAGGGGTTTTGGGGTGCAACGGCGTGGCGGGCGGCATCGGTGCCGGTGAGTTCTTGCAAGCTGGCAGCCAAACGCGCATACATTCCGATGAGCGCACGGCGGTAGGGCTCGTCTTTTCGGTGTTCATTGTGGTCTGGGCTGCTTTCAGCGAGCGCTTGCATGTCGGGGCTGCAGTCGGTCAGCATGGCAGAGATAGAGAGTTCGCTTCCCAAGAAATGCACCTCTGTAAGGTAATGCCGCAAGGCCACTTCGCTTTGGCGGCGCAGTGCGTATTCCAAGGTTTGTGCGCTGACGTTGGGGTTGCCATCGCGGTCGCCCCCAATCCATTGGCCCATCCGCAAAAAACTATGAACGGGGTGCTGACCCAACATGTTTTCTAGGTTGCTGTAAATTTTAGGAATTTCACGCAAGAAGGTGGACTCGTAATAGCTCAGCGCATTTTCAATTTCATCGGCAACCGTGAGTTTGCTGTAGCGCAACAAGCGGGTTTGCCACAGCTGCATCACCCGAGCGCGAATTTGGGCTTCATTGGCGGCCAGTTCACGTGGCGTGAGCGCATCGCGTTTGGGGTCTTGAGCCGCGCTGTGCTGCTTAATTTCATCGCGCAACGTGAGCAATTGGGCAATCGCCCGTTCGGCATCGAGAATACTTTTGCGCTGAACTTCGGTGGGGTGGGCGGTAAGCACCGGTGACACAAAGCTGTGCGCCAGCGTTTGAGAAATAGTTTTGGGGGAAATGCCGGCCCAACGCAGCCGTGAAATAGCCACGTCAATGCTGCCTTCTTGGCTTTCTCCTGCGCGTTCGTGAACGGCACGGCGTCGAATATGGTGGCGGTCTTCGGCTAAGTTAGCCAAATGGCTGAAATACGTAAACGCGCGGATGACGCTGACGGTTTGATCCGCGCTTAAGCTTTTGAGTAATTTCTTGAGCGCTTTATCGGCTTCGTGGTCTGCGTCGCGGCGAAAGGCCACTGAGAGTTTGCGAATGTTTTCAATCAATTCGTAGGCGGGCCCCCCATCTTGCTCACGTATCACATCGCCCAACATTCTTCCCAAAAGGCGAATGTCTTCTACCAACGGGCGTTCGTTGTCTTTGGCGCGTTTGGCAGGTGCGACAGCTATGGCGGTTTTCATAGGGGTTTGGGTGAGAAAATAGAGCGACCGCCCATGCTAGCATCCATGCGGGTTCTCAGACCATCTCAAAATTACGAACAGGTTACGACTTTGCGACATTTCACCATCGCTACGCGCGAAAGCCGACTGGCCCTTTGGCAAGCCGAACACGTTAAAGCCCTCCTCATCCAACAGGGACACGATGTCACGCTTTTAGGCATGACGACCAAAGGCGATCAAATCTTAGACCGGTCTCTCAGCAAGGTGGGCGGTAAAGGTTTGTTTGTCAAAGAGCTGGAAACAGCGCTTGAAGAAGGCCGTGCAGATTTGGCGGTTCATTCCCTTAAAGACGTCCCCATGGAGTTGCCCCCTGGCTTTGTGCTGGCATGTGTGATGGAGCGCGAAGACCCGCGTGATGCGTGGGTTTCTGGTAGCTACGCCACGGTCAAAGACTTACCGCAGGGTGCCGTGGTGGGTACGTCTAGTTTGCGCCGGGTGGCCTTGTTGCGAGCGATGCGCCCCGATTTAAAAATCGAACCTTTGCGCGGCAATTTAGATACCCGGCTTAAAAAACTCGATGAAGGGCAATACGACGGGATTGTTTTGGCTGCAGCGGGGTTAAAGCGACTCGGGTTAGAGGCGCGTATTCGGCAGGTGTTTGACCCCAGTGAGATGTTGCCTGCGGCAGGGCAGGGTGCCTTAGGTATTGAAATTCCACAAGACCGCGAAGACGTGGCGCAGGCCTTGGCGCATTTGATTCATCTCCCCACTTTTTTAGCCGTGTCTGCGGAACGCGCAGTGAGCCGTGTGATGGGCGGGAGTTGCTCCATGCCTTTAGCTGCACACGCAGTTTTTGAATCAGACGCACTGTATTTGCGTGCCGCGTGGGGAGATCCTGAGGGAGTCAGTAG
>JBAXOC010000190.1:0-3790 GCA_037133455.1 Comamonadaceae bacterium
CACGGTGTTGGGTACGCCGTTATCAGCGGAACGTTGCGTGGCGCTGCGACCGTCGGTGACATATAGCACTGCGTGGTCGGCTTCAGCAATACGGTCATCGGAGGATGTGGCGCGTTCAAAATTTACGGCAGCTGCTTTCAGGCGAGCGGCCAATGCAAGAGCGGCAGGTGCATCGCCACAAACAACTAAGCGTGATGGTCTTTTGTGAGACGTCTCAGTCTGAGGCTCGGGCTTTTCGGCACCATCGCGGTAGTCAAAAAACCCGCGGCCACTCTTCTTGCCAAAGAAACCTGCGTCCACCAGCTCCTGCTGGATCAGCGACGGCAGATAGCGGGGATCGTTGAAATAGGCGTTCCAAACCGAACGAGTCACAGCAAAGTTCACGTCCAGACCAATCATGTCCATTAACTCAAACGGTCCCATGCGAAAGCCACCTGACTCGCGCATGACCGCATCAATCGTGGCGCAATCCGCAGCGCCCTCAGTCCGTAAACGCAGTGCCTCAGAGTAATAGGGTCTGGCTACGCGGTTGACAATAAAGCCGGGGGTGGACTTGGCGTGCACAGCCGTCTTGCCCCATGAGGTGGCCGTAGCAAAAAGTATGTGGGCCACTTCAGCCGAAGTGGCCAGACCGCTGACAACCTCCACCAGTGCCATGAGCGGTGCTGGGTTGAAGAAATGCAAGCCCGCTAAACGCTCAGGATGTTTCAAAACCGAAGCGATAGCGGTAATAGAAATGCTAGACGTGTTACTGCCAAAAATGCAGTCCACAGCCACCAGAGCTTCAAGTTCTTTGAAAAGCGTTTGTTTGACTGTGAGGTTCTCCACAACAGCTTCCACCACCAAGGCAGCGGATGCAAGATCTGACAGTTTAGAGGCGGACTGCAGGCGTAGGCCTGCTGCTTGAGCGGATGCGCTATCCATCTTGCCTTTGACCACCATTTTTTCGAATTGGGATCGGATGCCATCAATGGCGCTCTGTGCGGCTTGTGCACGGGTGTCAAAGATCATCACCGGGTGGCCTGCTACGGCGGCAACCTGCGCAATGCCTGCACCCATAGCACCTGCACCGACCACTGCTACAAGGGCATCTTTGGACAAGGGTTGGGACATCGCTTTATTCCCCGGTAAAACGCGGTGCGCGTTTTTCCATAAAAGCAGCAACGCCTTCTGCAAAGTCGGGACTCCAGCCAAGCTCGCGCATAAAACCACCTTCCATGCTGAGCTGCTGCTCCAGTGTGTGGTTAGGTGCAGCATGCATCGCAGCGCGTGTGCGCACCAAGGCCTTGGTGGGCATGCCGGCAAGTTGTGCGGCAAGCTTGTTCACGGTGGTAACGAGCTCGGCATCTTCTGTCACTTGCCAGATCAGTCCCCAATCGAAGGCCTTCTCCGCAGGCAGTTTGTCTGCAAGAAGTGCTAACCCCATGGCGCGCGCCATACCCACGCGTTGTGGGAGAAACCACGTACCACCCGTATCGGGAATCAAGCCGATTTTGCTAAAGGCCTGTAAAAAGGAAGCGGACTTTCCCGCAATCACCAAATCGCATGCTAGCGCCAAGCTAGCACCAGCACCAGCCGCTACGCCATGAACCATGGCTACGGTAGGCACGCGCAGATTTTGCAAACGCAAGATCAGCGGTTTGTAGTTTTGCTCAACGACGTTGCCTATATCCGGCGCTGTGGTCCCCATGGCCATATCAGGATCGGCCAGGTCTTGGCCGGCACAAAAGGCGCGGCCAGCACCGGTAATGACAAGCACGCGAATGCTCTTATCGGATTGGATGCTATCGAGTGCGTCGCGCAGTTCAAAGTGCATGGTCCCGGTAAAGCTGTTGAGCTTATCTGGGCGGTTGAGCGTCAAACGGGCCACGCCTTCTGCAACTTCAAAAAGGATGGTCTGGTAGTTCTTCACTTGGTTTTTATTATTAGAAGGTTGGGGCATGAGATTGACCAAAGTAAATTATTTTGAAATCGGTAAGCTGCTCAAAGGATTACATGCCCAAGTAAGCCGAACGCACTTGCTCGTTGTGAATGAGTTCTTCGCCCGTTCCGGAAAGAGTCACAGAGCCGGTTTCTAATACATAGCCCCGGTCTGCAATGGCCAAAGCGGCAAAGGCGTTTTGTTCCACCAGCAAAATGGTCATGCCTTGTGATTTAAGTGTCTTGATGACGTTGAAAACTTCTTCCACCAAGAGCGGTGCCAGGCCCATCGAAGGCTCGTCCAACAACAACATGCGGGGCCGCCCCATGAGGGCGCGGCCAATGGCCAACATCTGTTGTTGTCCACCCGACAAGGTGCCCGCAGGAAGAGATCGCTTTTCTTTCAAGATGGGGAACATTGCAAAAATCTTTTCCAAGTCACCAGCCACCTGGTGCCGGGGTTGGGTGTAGGCACCCAAGCGCAGGTTGTCTTCAATGGACAATGGGCCAAACACCTGACGCCCTTCTGGGCTTTGGCAAATTCCTCTGCGCATGCGCTTGTCGGATCGCAGCTTGCTGATGTCTTCGTCATCAAAATGAATACTGCCTGCACTAATAGGCTGCACACCGGAAATCGCCCGCAAAAAGGTGGTCTTGCCCGCTCCGTTGGCACCAACCAAGGCAACCGTTTCACCTCTGCGAACTTCTAGGTCAATGCCCTTCAGGGCCTTTATGCGACCGTAACAACTTTCTAGCCCCTGCACCTTTAGAAGCAAAGGTTGTTGCGACGCAATAGCCCCAGCCGGAGCGCTTAACATGCTGCTGGCGCCCAATCCCACGGGGTCCGGTGCCAAACTCACAATACGGTGAAACAATTCTCGGAATTCGGCCTTGGATTGGTCGCTAAATACTGGGTCGCTGTGGTTGCTAAAGGCCTTATCAATCTCGGCCCAGTCTTGAGTCGTAAGCACCTTGCGCGCTAGCGGCAGCACGTGTTTTTCTTCGGTCTTGATGTGGCCTCTAAGACCATCGGTATACAGCTTGACCGCTTTGGATAATTCGGCTTTGGGCAATTGCCCCTGTGAAACAGCGGTCAGTTTGGCGCGCAGCTGGGCTAAATTATCTGGCCCTTGACGATGGTCTGCTTCGAGGGCATCCAGCACATCGGAAGCTTCTGCACTGCGCAGGCGCAGCAGGCGAAACAAAAAGTCGTCCTCTTTGGGGTGGTGCATACGGTCCACAAAGAGGGAGATGTAATCTAGCGCAGCTTCGAAAAAGGGGCCCTCGAATGGTGCCCCGTCCTGAACGTCAGAGGCCACATGGTCTAAGGTAGCGGCCAGGCGCCACATATTGCTGTGCTCTTGGCTGATGATGGTGAGTGCGTCCATGCTGCGACTGTGTTTAGACGTGAGCGCCTAGATAGGCGGCGATCACATCGGGGTTGCGGCGCACTTCTGGCCCCGTTCCTTCGGCGATTTTTTTTCCATAGTCAAGCACCAGAATTCGGTCTGACAGGTTCATCACCATCTTCATATCGTGCTCAACAAGTACGACGGTTACTCCGGTATCAGCTACTTTACGGATAAGGGCATCTACCTCGATAGTTTCTTTGGAGTTCAGACCGGCAGCGGGTTCGTCAAGAAACAAGAGGCGCGGCTTCATTGCAAGTGCTCGGGCAATTTCTAAACGTTTTAAAGCGCCGTAAGACATGGCGTCCGCCCGAGAACTAACGTAGGCATCAAGTCCGACAAATCGCATCAATTCTTCGGATTCTGCAAGGAGCTCTCTGTCGCGCATTTTGATGGAGGGCCAACGCAGGGCCGCTTTGAACAAGTTGCGATCCAATCGCAAGTGGGCTCCAACCATCACG
>JBAXOC010000191.1:0-3786 GCA_037133455.1 Comamonadaceae bacterium
TATGAATGTCGAAGAAAAGCAGGACATGTGCCGCTTTGTGCTTGACGTGAATGACGAGTTTGGAACCACCATCGTGCTGATCGAGCATGACATGGGCGTAGTCATGGATATCTCTGATCGCGTGGTGGTGCTGGACTACGGTAAAAAAATCGGTGATGGCACACCCAATGAGGTCCGCAACAACGAAGAAGTGATCAGTGCCTACCTTGGCACCTCACATTAAGGAAAAACGACATGGCATTTTTTCTCGAAACATTGCTCGGTGGGTTGATGGCCGGCATGCTGTATTCCTTGGTTGCCTTGGGCTTCGTACTGATCTACAAAGCCTCTGGTGTTTTTAACTTCGCGCAAGGTGCGATGGTCTTGTTTGCCGCATTGGCGATGGCGCGATTTTCGGAGTGGATCCCCTTGTGGACAGGCATCGACAATCCTGTGGCTGCGAATTTCTTGGCGTTTTGTGTAGCAACTTGCATCATGTTTGTGGTTGCCTGGTTGATTGAGCGCCTGGCGCTGCGTTACCTGGTAAACCAAGAGGGCACGACGCTGCTCATGGCAACTTTAGGCATTAGCTACTTTTTGGATGGCTTAGGTCAAACCATCTTTGGAAGCGACATTTACAAAATTGACATCGGCATGCCCAAAGAACCCGTGATGGCATTTGAGGAAATGTTTGAAGGCGGCATATTAATTAACAAAGAAGACCTCTACGCCGCTTTGATTGCCGCCGTATTGGTCACCCTGCTCAGCCTCTTTTTTCAAAAAACAGCGACAGGACGCGCTTTGCGTGCGGTGGCGGATGACCACCAAGCCGCGCAAAGTATTGGAATTCCTTTGAATCGCATTTGGGTGATTGTTTGGTGTGTCGCCGGAGTCGTGGCTTTAGTGGCTGGAATGATTTGGGGTAGCAAACTCGGCGTGCAATTTTCATTGACGACGGTTGCGTTGCGCGCTCTGCCTGTGGTGATTTTGGGCGGATTGACATCGGTGCCTGGCGCCATCATTGGCGGACTCATTATTGGGGTGGGTGAAAAACTGTCGGAGGTATTTCTCGGACCGTATGTGGGCGGGGGCATTGAAATCTGGTTTGCCTACGTTTTAGCTTTGTTGTTTTTGTTGGTGAGGCCGCAGGGCCTGTTCGGCGAAAAAATTATTGACCGCGTCTAAAAATTTTCGAGAGCTCCTATGTTTTACAGAGAAAACGGCCAATTCAAAACCAGCTACCGAGCTGACCAACAAATATTTCCGATCGCGCAAGACCGTTGGGCTGTTGGCTTGATCATCGCTGCTGCGTTTTTAGTGGTCCCCATGGTGGGAACGGACTATATGTTTCGCGCTATTTTTATCCCCTTCTTAATTATGTCGCTGGCAGCGCTGGGCGTGAATATTTTGGTGGGCTACTGCGGACAAATCTCATTGGGTTCGGGTGCGTTTATGGCCGTTGGCGCATATGCAGCCTTCAACTTTTTTGTACGCTTGCCAGAGTTGCCTTTGCTTTTATCTTTGGTACTTGGGGGTGTCTGTGCGGCCGCATTTGGAATTTTGTTTGGTCTGCCAAGTCTGCGTGTCAAAGGCTTGTATTTGGCAGTGGCTACGCTGGCAGCCCAATTTTTCAGTGACTGGATGTTCTTGCGTATCAAGTGGTTTACCAATGACTCTCCCTCAGGTTCGGTCTCTGTTTCTGACTTAAAGATACTCAATTTATCTTTTGACACCCCGATTTCCAAATACCTGCTGTGCCTTTCCATCTTGGTGGTCTTGGGGGTGTTGGCCAAGAATTTGGTACGCGGCGCGATAGGGCGTGAGTGGATGGCCATTCGCGATATGGACGTGGCCGCCGCCGTCATTGGTATTCGTCCGATGTACGCCAAGCTGACCGCATTCGCGGTGAGCTCTTTTGTGATTGGTGTCGCAGGCGCTTTGTGGGGGTTCGTCTATTTGGGCGCTTGGGAGCCCGCAGCCTTCTCTGTTGAAATGTCTTTTCGCCTGCTCTTTATGGTGATTATTGGCGGTATGGGCTCCATCATGGGCAGTTTTTTTGGCGCTGCATTTATTGTGCTTTTGCCAATTGCCTTGAACCAATTTTTACCTTTGCTTGGTGCGCTCGTCGGTGTCGAAATTTCAACATCAGGAATCTCGCACGCTGAGCTGATCATTTTTGGCGCACTGATTGTTTGGTTTTTGATTGTCGAGCCACACGGCTTAGCTAAGTTGTGGTCTATCGGTAAGCAGAAGATGCGGCTGTGGCCTTTTCCGCATTGACTTTTTCGTTAACCAACGCACGCAAGTGCATACCCGTAGGAGACTAGTATGAAAATTAAAACAGTAGTGGCGACCATCCTTGTGGGCGCTATTGGATCACTGGCATTGGCCCAGACCAAAGCGGCTCCAGCAAAAGCTGCAGCAGCACAAGAGCAGTTCTTTCCGGGCTTGCCGTACCGAACCGGTCCGTATGCGCCCAATGGCGTGCCATGGGCTAATGGCTACTCGGACTACCTGAAGTTGATCAATGCCAAAGGCGGCATCAACGGCGTCAAGATCATTTATGAAGAGTGTGAAACCGGCTATGACACGGCCCGCGGCGTAGAGTGCTATGAGCGCCTCAAAGGCAAGCATGGCGGTGCCACCGTTTTCCAGCCTTTGTCAACCGGCATCACGTTTGCTTTGACAGAAAAAGCCCCTGGCGACAAGATCCCATTGATTACGGCAGGCTACGGCCGCAGTGAAAGCCAAGACGGAACCGTCTTCAAATGGAACTTCCCATTGGCAGGAACCTATTGGTTGGCAGCGGACGTCTTGGTTCAAACCCTTGGCGCTAAAGAAGGCGGGTTGGATAAGCTCAAAGGTAAAAAAGTGGCGTTGGTGTACCACGACTCACCCTACGGAAAAGAGCCTATTCCTTTGTTGCAAGAGCGCTCAGCCATGCATGGCTTTAACCTCCAATTGCTCCCTGTGACCGCACCGGGCGTAGACCAAAAATCTACCTGGCTCCAAGTGCGTCAATCCAAGCCCGATTACGTGCTGCTGTGGGGCTGGGGTGTGATGAATTCCACCGCTTTGAAGGAGGCGCAAGCCACGGGCTACCCCCGCGAAAAAATGTATGGCGTGTGGTGGTCGGGTGCGGAGCCTGATGTCAAAGACGTAGGCGAAGGTGCCAAAGGTTACAACGCTGTAACGATGCAACACGGTGCTGAACCAAACTCCAAAGTGGTGAAAGATATTCTTGCCATGGTGCATGCCAAAGGCCAAGGAACTGGGCCTAAAGATGAAGTGGGTCAGGTGCTTTACATGCGGGGTGCGATGAGCGCAATGTTGGCGGTCGAAGGTGTTCGCCAAGCCCAAATTCGATTTGGCAAAGGCAAGTGGATGACCGCTGAGCAAGCCCGTTGGGGTTATGAAAACCTGACCTTGGATCAGAAAAAACTGGACGCAGCAGGTTTTGCTGGCGTGATGCGTCCGGTCAGCACGTCGTGTGTGGACCACATGGGTTCGAACTGGGCGCGTGTGCATACATGGGATGGCAAAAAATGGAATTTCAGCTCTGACTGGTTACAAGCCGATGAGCAAATTCTCAAGCCTCTCGTCAAAGCAACTGCTGCGAAATATGCAGCCGACAAAAAGCTGTCTCCCCGCACCCCAGCGGATTGCCAGTCTTGATGTGATGATTTTGGTGGCTCCTTGGAGCCACCAATCCTCAGCGTTGCGGATTTTTTGAAAAAATAGATCCGCTGCGCTGACGATTGGTGAAGGTAAAAAAACTATGGATACACAAAATATCGTTCTCAATGT
>JBAXOC010000192.1:0-3782 GCA_037133455.1 Comamonadaceae bacterium
AGACACCACCGGCCACGGGGTGCATTTGGCTCTGGTTAAAGGCGAATGGGCGGCAGACGAGGTGGTGTCGGCGCGGGTGCACGAACCGATGTCGGTCTTAGACGCTTTAGAAATCGGACGATCGCTTCACTCTTGGAGTTTAGATGCGGCTTTGAGCCATATCGCCAAAGAAGGCAAAGGCGTCGTGGTCTTGCTCAATTGCGGCGAAAGCGGTGCGCAATTGTTAGAACAGTTTGAAGGGATTGCTCGCCCCTCACAAGCACCCGAGCGAGGCCGCATGGATTTGCGGACTTACGGTGTGGGCGCACAAATTTTGCGCCAATGCGGGGTTCAAAAGATGCGCCTCATGGGAAGCCCACGACGTATGCCAAGCATGGCAGGCTACGGTTTAGAAACCGTGGGCTACGTCACTGCCAAGAGTGACATCAGTGCCGTCACTGCCGTAAGTGCTAAAAGTTAATTTTCAAACTTCACTCAGAAAGATTTCACCATGTTTGGCGCAGACAAAGGCAGCGTAAATTCCAGCGATTCGCGCATGGACGGAAAGAAACTCTGCATTGGTATTGTGCAAGCCCGTTTTAACGCAGGCATTACCGATGCCTTGGCTTTGGCCTGCAAGCAAGAATTGCGCGACCTCGGGGTCGCAGACAAAAACGTTCACCACGTCACCGTTCCCGGAGCCCTCGAGGTTCCAATTGCGTTGCAGGCAATGGCAGAAAAATCCAAGTATGACGCCTTGATTGCTTTGGGTTGCATTATTCGCGGTGAAACTTACCACTTTGAATTAGTCGCCAATGAATCAGCTTCTGGCGTGACCCGCATCGCTTTGGACTACCAAATTCCTATTGCTAATGCGATTTTGACCACCGAAGATCTGCCGCAAGCGATCGCCAGGCAAGTGGAAAAAGGGCGTGACGCAGCGCGTGCTGCTGTCGAAATGGCGAACCTTTTGGAATCTATTTAATGAGCGACTACCAAGCCCCGACCACACCCAAGCGCCCTCCGCGCCAGCCCCGAACGGGTGTGACCAGCACGGGTGCGCGCAAAGCAGGCAGCAAAAACGGACGCAGCCGCGCCCGCGAGTTTGCTGTTCAAGCGCTTTACCAAAGCATGGTCGGAAAAAACAGTGTCACAGACATCGATGTGTTTACCCGCGATTTGGCGGGGTTTGCGAAAGCCGACTCAGTCCACTTTGATGCGCTGTTGCACGGTTGTGTTGAACACGCCGCCCATCTCGATAGCCTGATACTTACGCGCTTAGACCGCCCTATGAAAGAAATTTCTCCGATCGAACACGCTGTGATGTGGATTGGGGTCTATGAAATGCTGCACTGCCCCGACGTGCCTTGGCGCGTTGTCCTCAATGAGTGCATCGAGCTTGCCAAAGAATTTGGTGGAACCGACGGACACAAATACGTCAATGCCGTTCTCAACGGCTTAGCGCCCGAACTGCGCGCCCTTGAAGTGCAAGCAGATCGGGCCAAAAACGAACCCAACTAAGGCGCACCAAGGCCATGAAAATCTCTAGCCGCGCTGAAAAAATTGAACCTTTTTACGTGATGGAGGTGGCCAAGGCCGCCTCCAAACTCGCTCAATCGTTTGAGCACACCTCAGAGCCGATGGTTTTTCTCAATATCGGCGAGCCCGATTTCACTGCGCCGCCACTCGTTCAAGAAGCGGCTCAAAGGGCGATCTCCAAAGGCCTGAGCCAATACACCCCCGCTACTGGCCTGCCCGCGTTACGCGAGCGCATCAGCGACTGGTACCAAACGCGTTTTGGACTCCATATTCCCGCCAGCCGCATCGTCGTAACAGCTGGCGCGTCAGCCGCTTTGCAATTGGCGTGCTTGGCCTTGATTGAGTCGAGCGATGAAATCTTGATGCCCGACCCGAGCTACCCCTGTAACCGCCACTTTGTAAGCGCTGCCGAAGGCCAAGCGATTCTCCTGCCCACAACGGCCGAGACCCGCTTTCAACCCAGTGCGCAGCAAATTCGTGATGCCTGGGGGCCAAAATCACGCGGCGTTTTGCTTGCGTCCCCGTCGAATCCCACGGGAAGCTCGATTGACCCTGCCGAGTTGCGCCAAATCCACCAATTCGTCCAATCCCAAGGCGGAGTCACTTTGGTCGATGAAATTTATCTGCCCCTGAGTTTTGATGCGCATTTTGGTCAAACGGCTTTGGCCATCGACGATTCGGTGATCAGCATCAACAGCTTTAGCAAGTACTTCAACATGACCGGCTGGCGCTTAGGCTGGATGGTGGTTCCCGAGGCCTTGGTTCCCGTTATTGAGCGCCTTGCGCAAAACCTGTTTATTTGCCCCAGTACGATTGCACAACACGCAGCCCTCGCCTGCTTTGACTCTGAAAGCATCGCGCTTTACGAGGCGCGGCGTCAAGAATTCAAAGCGCGCCGTGACTTCTTTGTTCCAGCCCTCAACACGTTAGGGTTGGATGTTCCTGTCATGCCAGACGGTGCGTTTTATGCATGGGCCGATTGCTCGAAAGCTTGCGCGAGGCTGGGCCTCAAAGACAGTTGGGATTTTTCTTTTGCTGTGATGGAAAAAGCCCATGTAGCGATCACCCCAGGCCGTGACTTTGGGCACGCCTTAACGCAGCAATTTGTTCGCTTTTCTACCGCCAGTTCAATGGAACAATTGCATACTGCTGTGAACCGCCTGCAACGCTTACTGGCCTAAGCCCTTACCCACTGAGTCTCACTATGAACCAAGATCTAGACATTCTTCAACTCGTACTACACGCCAGCTTGGTAGTCCAAATCGTCATGCTGCTGCTGATGATCGTATCAATTGCCAGTTGGTCTGCAATCTTTAGAAAATTGTTTGCTATTGCGCGGGTTAAAACCCAAAACGAAAGCTTCGAGAAAGAATTTTGGTCGGGGGCGAGTCTCAATGAATTGTTAACCTCAGCTGCTGCCAAGTCTCAGAACTCTGGTCCGATGGAACGCATATTTGCCAGCGGCATGCGTGAATTTCAAAAACTACGGGAACGCCGCGTGACCGATGTGGGCATGATGATGGACGGCGCTCGCCGCGCGATGCGAGCCAGCTTTCAACGTGAGATGGATGTGGTCGAGAGCAATCTCTCGTTTCTCGCGTCGGTCGGCTCCGTGTCGCCGTATGTCGGATTGTTTGGCACGGTGTGGGGCATCATGCATGCGTTTACCGGACTGGCATCGCTACAACAAGTCACCCTCGCCACCGTTGCCCCAGGCATCGCTGAGGCATTGGTAGCCACTGCGATTGGACTTTTCGCAGCCATTCCCGCGGTCATTGCCTACAACCGCTTTGCACGAGAAATTGACCGCATTTCGATTCAACAAGAAACCTTCATCGAAGAGTTTTCTAACATCTTACAGCGCAACGTCAGCGCCCAAGTCAACCCCGCCGCGCCGCGCTAATGGCTTTCGCACTTTGATGCAAAGGACTGAACTATGCCCGCAGTAAGTTCCCGTGGTCGCGGCCGTCGCACCATCAGTGAGCCCAATATGGTTCCGTTCATTGACGTGATGCTCGTGCTTTTGATCATTTTCATGGTCACCGCGCCTTTAATTAGCCCCAGCATGATTGACCTGCCCAGCATCGGCAAAGCCGCCAAACAACCCGATGTCGTCATCCAAATCATTCTTGGTAAAAATGACGCCTTAGAAATGAAGGTCAAGGAAAACAGCACGCCCGTGACGCTCTCCAGTTTGGCTGAAAAAGTCCAACAAGCGCAGAAAAAATCCTCTACTGGCGCTGAAGTCGCAAACATCGCCGTGG
>JBAXOC010000193.1:0-3777 GCA_037133455.1 Comamonadaceae bacterium
CTCATCGATCACGATCGCCAAGTGGTTGCGGTAACCTCGAAAATCGCGCAGCAGGTCGTTGAGGCCCTTGGTCTCGGGAACAAAAACAGCGGGGCGCAGCAAAGCACGAATATTTAATTCTGGCGCCCGCTGCAATTTGAGTAAATCTTTGGCCATCAGCGTGCCGATGATGTTTTCACGCTCACCCTCAAACACCGGGAAACGTGAGTGCGCGGTGTCAATGACGGTGTGCATCAATTCATCCATGGGCGCTTGAATGTCAATCACGTCCATTCGGGTAGCGGGAACCATCACGTCCCCGGCGGTCATGTCGGCCATGCGAATGACGCCTTCGAGCATGGCCCGGGACTGGGCCCCAATGATGTTGTTGTCTTCGGCCTCGGCCAGGGTTTCAATTAACTCGTCGGTAGAGTCCGGACCTGGGTGAATAAATTCAGCGAGCTTTTGAAGAAAAGTGCGCTTGTCTTCTTTTTCAGGGGAATGCGCGGGGTGAGGGTCTGACACTGACGTGAGGCAAAGGATGCCGTGGTTGCGAAGTCGCTAGGATAGCCGATGCGTGCTGCTCTGGTGTGAAAATCTGTGGCCGGCTCAGGGCGAGACTTTGCTTTGCGCGTCTTGCGCTAAGCGGCGCACCTCTTGAACATCGGCCAATATCTCCCAAAACTGTTTGGCCTGAACTTTCAGCCGGTAGTCGGTATCGGCGATTTGGTCATCCACCATCTCGCTCACGCGGGTGTGCATCGACGGTGCGGGCAGACGAAGATAGGCGTCCGATTCGCTGCCTTGGCGCTCCACCAAAGCGCCCGCGCGCCGTGCGATTTTCAGCATGGCGGAATTTTCACTTAAGGCGTGGATAAACATCAAGGAAATGCGGTCGTTGGTGGCATGGACTTGCGCCCTTGCAAAAAGCTTGCTGCCCAAGCCGCGGCTGCGGGCATGGGGTAAAACCGAGACGCCGAACTCGGCGCAGGTCTCTGCATGGCTGTCTTGGGAGTAGGCCAAATGCGCCACGGCGATCAGTCGCAAGCGCCGATCAAAAATGCCAAAGACTTGGTCTTTAACAAAGTCGAGCCCTTCGGCATAGGTCTGAATTTGGGCGTCTTGAGCGGCGTACCCAAAGCGCAAATAGCGATCTTCGGGGGGCAACTCGAGCAGGTGCGATAAAACTGCTTTTCTGTGGCGCTCGGCCAAGGCGCGAATAGGCACAACGGCCACCGCCGCGTGGCTGATGTGGCGCTGCAAGTCAGCGGTTTTGAGATGGGGATAGAGCAAAGCCCGGGCAGCGTGCCAAAGCTCGTGCAACATGGACTGAAATAAAAGCATAGACCCCACTATAAGGGTTTTCCCTAGGTTTTGCTATTTATCTCTGTCATATCTACAAATCCAGCTGCGGTCTGAGTTGGCGCAATGACACAAAACGCCATTGACCAAACACGACAGTGAGGATCGCGGCGACCAGCCCGACGCAGGACACTTGAAGCCATGGCAGGGCCCATGCTCCCTCAAAAGCCCCAAATAAAGCGGCTTTGAGACCGTGGCCTAACCATGTAATCGGCAGCCAAGGGCTCAGAGTCGCAAAGAAACTCCCGCTGAGCTCCACCGGCATCGCGCCGCCGGAGGCCGTTAATTGCACCGCTAACAACAGCATCGCCACCACCTTACCTGCATCGCCCAAAAAGCGGATCAAAGCAGCAATGATGTAAAAAAAGGCAAACCCTGCGCTTAAGACCGTAAACACCAAAGCGCCAGGGTGAACGACATCCACCTGCAAGACCGCAAACACCGTCAAAAGAACCACTACGCCTTGCGCAAGAATAATGACGCTGGGCAAGGCGACCTTACCGAGCAGTTGCGCTGCGGGGTGAAATGGTTTGGCATGCTTTGGCAGCACCCGCAGGTTCACAAAAAACACCGCAATACCCGCCCCAAGCCACAGCGCAGCAGGAATGACGTTGGCGATAAACCCGATACCGTTGTTTTGTACCGCTGCGTCCACTTCAAAAAATGGCCGCACTGAATCTGCCAAGCCTTCAGCGCTTCCCTGTGGTTCTTCGTCCACGTTGGGAATGGAATGTCGAATGAGTTCTAAGCCTATTTCTAATCGTTTGCTGGCGACACTTATCTTTTCGTTGCCTTGGGCTAGGGCGATGGTAGCCCGGGCTAAGTCAGTGGCTCCTGTGTCTAAGTTGTCGAGCTGGTTGTCATCGGGGAACTGCGTGACCGTAGAACGAACGGCACTGTTCATGGTGCGTACCCCAGCGGTCAGCGTGCTCACTCCGGTACTCAAGCTGCGGGCACCCTCTTGAATTTTTTGCTCACCTTCTGCAGCGGTTTGTAATCCTTGGTCAAGCGCAAGCAACCCAACCGACACCTGCGTCACACTCTCACGAACGGAAGGCCGAACCAAAAGACTGCTGTCGGCCTCTTCTTTAAAGAGTGCCACATTGGAGTTGAGGTCGCGGCTTCCACTTTTAAGACCTTTCAGTCCTAAGCCCAGATCAGACAATCCAGATACCAAAGCACTGGCGCCTGCATCTAGGCGATTCAATTCGGAATTGCGAGGGCGTTGTGCATCCATCGTGCGCAAACCCGCGCCCAGTTGTTTCATACCGCTGCTCATTTGGGACACCTTCCCGTCAAGCTGGGTCGCGGCGTCGCTGATTGACTTTGCACCACTCAAGGCCTTGGCTGCGCCCAAACTGAGCTCCTGCGATCCTTCGTGAAGTTGCGTGATGCCCTCGTGCAAACGGGTCACGTTATTTTTGGAGCCAGCCGCATTGGTAAGTACAAGAGACCACCGTTGCGCGTTCAGGCTTTCATTGACTTTGTGTCCGAGCTCGGTTGCAAAGAGCTGCGCAATGCGGGCGGTTTCATATTGATTGCCTTGGGAGGCGAAAACCACCAGTTGTCCGGCCCCTGGCTGAGCGCCGGGGACGGCGTTGGCGCTGAAGTGTTGTGGGATGATCAACGCAAAGGCCAAGCTGCCTTGGCGAACCTGTTGGCGGGCTTCATCGGCGCTGGCTACGCGTTGGTAATCAAAGCGGGGAGCGCTTTGCAAATTGTTGATGAGTTCTTGTCCTACGCTGAATGTTTTATCTTGGAACACCACGCCTTGGTCTAAGTTGACGATACCGACTTTCAAAGCCTGGCTGTGGGAAGCAGGATCCCACAGGCTGGACAAATAAATGACGGTGTATAGCGAAGGAATAAGCGCAACGGCCGCCACTGACCACATCAGTTTGTAACGGCGAAGGAAAAAACCAATCTCCAAGCGCGCTATGGATCGGGCTTGGCGAAATATCTTGCGAAAGAAAACTACCAATGCAAACCTAGGCGCTTAAAAAGTTTGCTCAATACAAACAAAGGACCAACCCACAGGTATTGAATGTCTTCAAAAAAAGAGGGTTTTTTACCTTCGAGGTGGTGGCCGATAAATTGAAAAATCCAAGCCACGACAAAAATTGCCACGCTTGCAGTCACCAAAATACCACGCTGGTTGAGGGCGTCCACAATGGTCAGAAGCACTGAGGTACCCAGCAACATGCAAATCGTAAAAGGTCCAGACAAGCGGGCGTAGTACACCAAGCTGGCCCCAAAAAATACTAAGACAACGGCAGGGTGAATCGCAAACATCAAACCCGCCAAGCTCAGCATGATGGCGGGAATGGCGACGTAATGAATCAGCTCATTGACAGGGTGGGTGTGGCTTAGGCCGTAATGCGCAAGCAGGGCATCCACTTTGCGTTCTGGGGTATCTACGGCAGCGTTTTCTATGGG
>JBAXOC010000194.1:0-3772 GCA_037133455.1 Comamonadaceae bacterium
GTATTAATCGCTGCGGGAGCTACTTCCAAACGAACGCGCTTGCTCATGCGAACGCTCACGTTGGCTGGTGTTGTCGCTTGCGTTGGCGTAGCCGCAGGCAAGGTGACGCTTTCGGCGGCGGCTAAAACGACGTCGCCTTGGGGCGCGGTAATCTTGCCTTCGTTGGTCACGGAGGCGCCGACCAAAGCGACAAATCCGCCGGACTGCGTTTGGATCGTGCCTTGGTTAACTACCTGCGCCGTGCTTCCGTTGCGCTGGTATTTGTAAACGTTGGCGGCAAAGTCTTGTTCGCTGAGCGCGAAAGTACTGGCGGTGAAGCTGCTGGCGGTTACGGAGCCGTCTTTACCAAAGGCGATGCCGTTGGGGTTGAGCAAAATCACTTGGCCGTTGGCAGAGAGTTTGCCTAAGATTTGGCTGGGGTCGTTACCCACCACGCGGTTAAGCATGACCGCGCTGGCGCTGGGTTGCACAATGTTAACGCTAGCGTTGCTACCGATATTGAAGCTTTGCCAGTTGACGCTGGCTTTGTCGGTCGTTTGCAGCAATGCCATTTGGCTGCCGCTGGAACTGACAGAAACCGAACCGCTATTGACGCTGCTGCCTTTGGGCAGGGTGGTGCTGCTAATTTTTGGCAGCGTCGATTGGGCTGACGTAACGCCCATCGACAGACACGCTAACGCGACAGTTGCAAACCCAAAACGCAACGCCCCCACAAACCCTTCGGCAAAGTTGGTTATTACTGCGCGTGAAGCCTGCCCGCTGGCGGATTTACCGGCCGCCGATGCGTGTTCCCCCACGGCCACCAGCGTTCCGAGGCGTTTCGAGAAGATCACTTTGTAAGAAAGGGCGTTCACAAGAGTTTTTTCATTAATTCCGAAAATAATGATTGCCACTTGGTTTTATTAAATAAATCAACTTTTACATTTTGATGATTAAATAAATATTAATTTTTGTATTTTTACCTTTAAATGATTAGATTTGTTAAATTAGTTATTTAAACCTTGCTGCAGGGAGGGGTAATCTGAACCGTGGCGGTTCTTTGGGTAGGGGTTTCTCGGAAATCAAATTGATTTGACTTCAAATTTGTACCTTATGAGGTACAATTTAAAGCATGTCGTCTTTGCGAAAAATCCCTGCTATTTTTTTTCGATCAAGTAGCGGCGTCGAGCCCGTAAGAGATTGGTTGAAAGCGCTTGACAAGGTTGATAGGCAATCCATAGGAGAAGATATTGCTTATGTTCAGTACAAATGGCCTATTGGCAAGCCGCGTGTAGATCACTTGCGTGGATCTATCTGGGAGGTGCGTTCCAAAATCGGAAACCGGATTGCGAGAGTCCTATTCGTAATCGAAGGGACTGAAATGATTTTGTTGCATGCTTTTATCAAGAAAACGCAGCAGACGAATCCAACAGATATCGACCTAGCAAGCAAACGCCTTAAGGAGTGGAAAATTGGCCAAATTAACTAAACAGAATCCTCACACTGGAAGTAGCTTTGATGATTTCCTGAAAGAGGATGGGATTTTTGAAGAAGTACAGGCGCGTGCTCTTAAGCGGGCGCTGGCTGAGCAGTTAGATGATGCGATGCAAAGTGGAAAGCTGAGCAAGGTCAATATGGCGCAGCGAATGGCCACTAGCCGATCTCAGCTCGATCGGGTACTTGATCCCAGCAATTTGTCTATTCAACTCGATACCTTGATCAAAGCGGCTAGCGCTGTGGGTCGAACAGTCGAAATTCGACTCAAACGGGATTCCAAACGTCCCCGCGCCACTGCGGTCTGAATGTCGCGGAAGCATGCTTAAGCACGGAGGCGGTTCCTTGGGTGGGATTTTGTCGACAAAGTTGGCTGATTCAAAAAAGCGGATAATGCAATCATGAACAGCAAGCATAAAAAGACCTTGGAGCTGATTTTTAGTAAACCTCCTCCAAATTCTTTGGAATGGAGCCGTATTGAATCCCTGTTGGTTGGCGTAGGGTGTGAGTTGGTTGAAGGAAGAGGTTCACGGGTGCGCTTTGTGTTTGAGCAGCATATTGGAACTTTTCATAGGCCTCATCCAACAAAAGAGGCGAAGCCTTACCAAGTCACGGATGCACGCAACTTTTTGACATTGATTGGAGTGATTCCATGAATACTATGAGCTACAAGGGCCAAATAGCCCGTATTGAATTCAGCGAGGCCGATGGTTTATTTTTGGGGCGGTTGCTGGGCATTAACGATGTCGTCGGCTTTCATGCGGACAATGTGCCGGGCCTACACGCTGCATTTGAAGAGGCGGTCGATGATTATTTGGAAACCTGCGCCAAGGTAGGTAAGCCGCCGCAAAAGCCTGCAAGTGGAAAAATGATGCTTCGCGTTCCTCCCGAGGTACACCGCGCTGCTTTGGTTGCGGCACAAGCTGCAGGAACTAGCCTCAACCAATGGGCCGCGCAGGCTTTGCAGCAATCCGCGAGAACCTAGAAAAAATCAACCCCGGCTACAAGGCAGGGTAATCCGAACCGTGGCGGTTCCTTGGGTGGGGATTTCTCGGGAAATGTGGCCCTGGTGTTTTTGAATCACGGTATCCACAAAATCTAAGCCTAAGCCAAATCCGGGCATGGAAGGGATGAGGTCGGCAGAGCCAGCGTGAATTTCAACGGGGTTGGTAAGCGTTATGACCGCGTGGGTTTCTGGGGCGTTGGAATGGCTTTGGGCCTGAACGTCAATGGTGATGGTGCTGCCGATGGGGGAAAACTTGACCGCGTTGTAAAGCAAATTGATCAAAGCGCGTAAAAGCAAGCGGGTATTGGCCATGACGAACAGTGTGGACTCCAAACTCGCATCCTTGAGCTGAACGCCTTTGGCTTCGGCAAGGTCAGCCACTTGTTCAATGGCGTCGTTGATCAGGTTGTCAAGTAAGACTTGTTGAACCTTGTATTGCGGCGCTTCAGCCGAGACGGTAAGAATAAAGTCATCCATCATTTCTAACAGCGCGTTGGCGTGGTGAATGATTTTTTCGCGTTGCAAGTGGGGCCGTGTTCCTTTGGATTGACCCTCCGAGTTGCTTTTATGCGTAAGCGACAAGATAGAAGCCAGTGGGGTACGCATATCGTGCGACAAAAACTGCAAGGCTCGGTCGCGCTGGGTTTGGGATTGGCGCAGCTCGGTCATGTCGCTCAAAATAAGCAAACGCAAGTTGCCACCCAAAGGTGAAACGAGATGGGCTGACTTGAGAAGAAAGTCGCGCGGCCCCATGGAAGTTGGAATTTGCAAGACGGATTGAGCAGCTTCATGCGAAGGCGATTGAAAAACCACATTTAGTGGGCGCAGCAAAATTTGAGCCAAGTCGGCCAAGGCGCTGCCCTGTTTGACTGAAGCTTCACCAAACAAGTCTTTGATTTTTTGGTTTCCCAAAAGCAAGGTGTTTTTCTCGTCATAAATTGCGACCGCATCAGGAATTTCATTGACGACTGACGATAAAAAATCCAACTCCGAGCGGGCGGAGCTCACCGCATGGTCAAGCAAGTGTGCGGAGTTAAGCACCGCTTCACGCGATGATCTTGCGCTACTGAGACTGCTGCTTCTCTGTGAGGGTTGAAGTTGTTGTAAGTCTTGTGCTCTATCTTGAACCAAGCTGACAATGGCTTCTAAACGACGCCAAGCCCAAAGGGGCTGGACTAAGACCACCACCAAAATAAAGGGCGACGGATCGAGCCAAAAGTTCCAGCGGGTTAGCAAGGTGTACGTTAACACCACGCTCAAAGCGATCAAGAAAGTCGCTGCGACCAATCCGGT
>JBAXOC010000195.1:0-3728 GCA_037133455.1 Comamonadaceae bacterium
CTTGGCGTTTGAGGGCAAGGTCATTACGGAGTCCGATATCGCGATTGCGCGAAGGTATATGTCTGGTCTTGCGCTCACCCCAGATCCATCGGCAATCCGTCCTCCACCTGAAACAATCGATGCCATTATCAAAACCGGCAACCGATTCTTAGAGACCGGATTTACGGATCTTGCAAAGTATTCGTTTGAATACTTGTTGTCATTGGATCCCAACTCTGTTGAGGCGTATGCCAACTTAGGGCGAGCGATGTTCGCTTTGAAACAGTACGCCAGCGCCGTGGACTACTTTACGAAGGCCGCGGCCTTAGATGGATCGAACGCGGTTTTGCATTTCGATTTGGCCAATAGCCACCGGTTCAATCAGAACCCAGAGAGGGCCCTGAACTTTTACCAAAAAGCGCTTTCATTGAACCCGAATTTTTCGGAAGCGTATGTCAACCAAGGCGTCTTACTCAACGACCTCCAAGGCTACCAGCCCGCAATTGAAAGCCTAGACGCCGCACTTTCTTTGGAAAAAAACCGCGCTGACTATTGGCTCAACCGAGGTTCAGTTCACCAAAGCCATAACAACACCGCCGCTGCGATTGCCGATTACGACCAAGCGATTGCGCTTGAGCCCAGTAACCCACAGGCCTACTGGAACAAGGCGGTGAGCCTGTTGTTAGAGGGACAGTTTTCGCTGGGGTGGACCTTTTTTGAATCTAGAAAGTTGGTGACTGCTTTGAACGTGGGCGTTCGCACTTTTCCTCAGCCTGAATGGGATGGCAAAGCCAGCTTAAACGGCAAGGCTATCTTTCTTTACTCGGAACAAGGTTTTGGGGACACGGTTCAATTTGCCCGTTTTGCCAAAACCTTGTCAGGGCAGGGCGCGAAAGTGGTGTTGGGCGTTCAGCCGGAGTTGGTTAGCGTTTTACGCAGCATGAGCCCAGACTTTGGCTTTGTGGTCGATGGCGATGCTTTGCCTTACTTTGATTACCACTGCGCTTTGTTAAGCCTGCCTGGTCTGCTGGGTGTGGATGCGTCGAATATTCCTTTTTCAGACCATTACCTTAGCTGTCAACCCGCTGTGCTTGCAGCCTGGAAAAAACGCTTAGGCCCGGCAACCCAACCCCGCGTGGGCTTGGTGTGGAAGGGCAACGCGACCCAAGGCAACGATAAAAACCGCAGCATCGCCTTGGCTGATTTTTTGCCGCATTTACCTGCTGGTATTGCGTATGTGTGTTTGCAAAAAGATATCACCCAAGCCGAAGCGCTATTACTCAGCCAGCGCCCCGATATCTTGCGCTTTGACCACGATATCCATAGTTTTTCAGACACGGCCGCGTTGTGTGAATGCGTGGATGTGGTCGTGAGCGTATGTACCTCTGTCGCCCACCTCAGCGCGGCGTTGGGTAAAAAAACCTGGGTGTTGCTTTGCTTTAACGCCGATTGGCGTTGGCTGCTGAACCGCACTGACAGCCCGTGGTACCAAAAGGTGACGCTGATTCGACAAGAAAAAGCGCGTGATTGGAACGGTGTTTTTGCCAAGCTAAATGCGGCTCTTTCCTCGCTTGTTCAAACTAAACCATAAACCATAAACCATAAGCCACTAGCAATGTCCGAAGGTGCGGTCGATCCTCAACTCTCAGCAGAAGAGTTTCATCTTTCTGGGCTGAATGCGCTTGAAAATGAGGACGCTGCCAGCGCACTTGCGCTTTTCGAAAAAGCGCTTGCGCTAGACCCGCAAAACAGCGCCTATTGGAACAACCAAGGCAATGCCCATACCGCTTTAGGAAACCACAAATCAGCGGTTGAGAATTATCTCGTTGCGATTGCGCTTGAAAAGACGCCCCCATATTTGGTGTATTACAACCTGGCCTCGGCCTATTACAAATTAGGCCAATGGAATTTGGCGATGGCGCAGTTTGAAATTGCTGTGCAATGCGAGCCTGAACGGTATGAGGCCTACTTTGGGCGCGGTTTAGTTTGGGAGGAGATGTCGGAGCCCTCTTTGGCTATCCAAAGTTATGCCGATGCCCTAGAGCGCAACCCCACGTTTGCCCAAGCGTATAACAACATGGGTATTGCGTTTCAAAACTTGGGAGTAGAAAGTGCAGCGCTGGAATGTTTTGACAGCGCCTTGTCCTTGGAGCCAGAGTCCGGCGATTTTCGAACCAATAAGGGATTGCTTTGCCTGCAATACGGCCACTGGGCTGAGGGGTGGCAGTATTTTGAGTCGCGTTGGAATACCAAGGCCTTGAACAAGGTAGAAAGGCACTTTGATTTTCCGCTTTGGCTAGGAAAAGAGCCTTTAAATGGAAAAACCTTGCTTGTTCATTGCGAGCAGGGAATGGGCGATACGATCCAGTTTTGTCGTTTTGTGCCAATGTTGCTTGCTTTGGGGGCCCAAGTGACTTTGGCGGTACAAGTGCCCTTAAAAACACTGCTGGAAGCAAATTTCCCGAACGTTCGGGTGCTCCCTGGCATTCCAACCCAAGAAACGTTTGATTTCCACTGCCCGATCATGAGCTTAGGCTTGGCTTTTTCGGCTGATTTCAGCAATATTCCCAATTCTGTCGGTTATTTGACGATTCCGGAGATGGCAGTTGCTAATTGGGCGGCGTTTTCAGGCGAAGGGGCGCTACCTTGCATTGGTTTGGTCTGGAGCGGCAGCGCGACTCATACGAATGATGCCAACCGAAGCGTTGATTTAACGGAGCTTTTGAAGGTCTTGCCTGCGGGGCCGCGTTACGTCAGCCTACAAAAAGAATACCGAGTCGGCGATTTGGCGCTGGCCTTAGGTGCGGGTTTTGAGGATGTCAGCGCTCAGCTGCTGGATTTTTCCGATACTGCGGCTCTCTGCCAGCAGTGTGATCTCATCGTCAGTGTAGATACCAGCGTAGCCCACCTCGCGGGCGCTTTGGGCGTTCCCACGCTTTTGCTTTTGCCTTTTAACGCCGATTGGCGCTGGTTGACCGGGCGCAATGACAGCCCTTGGTATGTGTCGCTTCAATTGTTGAGACAGGCCGCCCGCACCGATTGGACGGGGGCCTTTGCGCAACTTAAAGAAACACTCGAAACTCGGCTTTAAGAGCCTTATTTCAGCAGAGCCATCACACTTGATGGTTGTTGGTTCGCTTGTGCCAACATCGCCGTAGCCGCTTGTTGGATGATCTGGTTTTTTGCCAGTTGCGTTGTAGCCAATGCGTAGTCGGTATCCATGATCGCGCTTCGCGACGCTGTAGTGTTAGCTGATACATTGGTCAAGTTGTCAGCTGCATACGCCATTTGATTAATGCTCGCACCCAAGGTAGCGCGTTGGCTGTTGATGGAGTTCATCGCAGTATCTAAAGTTGCGATTGCGGCAGCTGCAGTTGACACAGATGAGATCGAAGCCGTGCTAATGCCTAAGCTGGCCGTGCTCATGGACGTTACCACCACAGAAATGGTTTGGCCGCTTGTTGCGCCGCTTTGGTAAGAAAAAGTTCCTGTGGCATTTAATAGATTCATGCCGTTCCAAGTGGTCTGGCTAGAAATACTGCCAATCTGAGTCGCCAAGGCTTGGAACTCGGTATTGAGGTATCCAATTTGGGTTGTCGAATTGGTTCCGTTAGATGCCTGAACAGAGAGTTCACGCATGCGTTGGAGCATATTGGTTTGCTCAATCATCGCGCCGTCTGCGGTTTGCAGCATATTGACCGCGTCGTTCAAATTACGAACGGACATATTGAGACCACGAATGACAGACG
>JBAXOC010000196.1:0-3692 GCA_037133455.1 Comamonadaceae bacterium
TACAAGCGGACGGGAGTTTTACCCAACAATCGGGGGCGGCTTGCACAATGATGGTGGCCGATTGTTTGCCGATTTTGCTTTGCGATAACAAAGGAACCCAAGTGGCTGCCTTGCATGCTGGTTGGCGTGGGCTTGCTGGGGCCAATGGACACGGCATCATTGAGGCCGCTAGGAGTGTTTTTGAATGTAAATCAGAAAACCTATTGGTCTGGCTTGGCCCCTGTATTGGGCCGACTGCGTTTGAGGTGGGAGAAGAGGTTCGCGAAGCTTTTGTCCAAACATCGCCTAGATCTGCTTCTGCATTTAAGACGCTTGGCAACGCCAAATGGCTCGCAGACTTGCCCGCACTGGCCCGCCAACGCCTGAGCGCTTTAGGAATCACACAGGTTTATGGCAATGACAGCAGCTCAAAGTGGTGCACCGTAAGCAATCCCTCACGGTTCTTTTCGTACCGCCGGGACGGCGTCTGCGGCCGGATCGCTGCTTGTGTTTGGCTGGACGGGAAGAGCCTCGCCTGAAGTTTCTTGTTTTTCGCGCTCGCGAATAGCCCGTTTGCGACCAGGCGAACCCATGAAATACAGCACCAATCCAATAGGTAGCACACCATACAAAACAAAGGTCATGAGGGCGCCGAGGAGGGTGCCGTTGCTGCTCGTGGCCTCGGCGACTGTCATCATCAAGGCGACGTAAATCCAAGCGATAGGGATGATGTACATCAAAGTTCCGTTCTGGTTTCGTTTTTTGGGAGCGTCAAACCGTGTCAGCATATCGTAGGGTATCGGCTGAGATACTCTAGGGTTATTGACATTCAAGATACGAATGAGACGGAGACACGATGAAAAAAACAGCAGACAACGTTTGGGAGCAAGCTGCTGCCCAATTTCAGGAAAACTTAAACCAAAGCTGGACTAAAGCGCTGACTAATTTTCAGGGCGTAGGAGCGGCCGCATCACCCGATGCCAGTCACCCCGCCTTACATTTCTCGACTGAAAAACTTGAAAGCCTGCGCGAGTCGTATTTAAAAGATGCAACGGCTTTGATGGCTGAAAACTGGGTTTCTGGAAAAATGGAACTACAAGATAAACGGTTTGCTTCTCCGGCGTGGGCGGAAAATCCGTTGGCAGCTTTCTCTGCGGCGGTTTACCTTCTCAACACGCGAACCATGCTGGGTTTGGCTGATGCGGTGGACTCTGACGCGAAAACCCGCAATCGGGTGCGCTTTGCAGTTGAGCAATGTATGGCAGCGGCTGCGCCTAGTAACTTCTTGGCTTTTAACGCAGATGCCCAGAAAAAAGCGATTGACACCCAAGGAGAAAGTATCGCAATGGGTATCAAAAACCTGCTCCATGACGTTCAACAAGGTCATGTGTCGATGACCGATGAGAGCTTGTTTACCGTGGGCAAAAATGTAGCCACCACGGAGGGCGCCGTTGTTTTTGAAAACGAATATTTTCAACTGCTTGAATACAAGCCTTTAACCGCCAAAGTGTTTGAGAAACCTTTTTTATTGGTCCCGCCCTGTATCAATAAGTACTACATCCTAGACCTTCAGCCTGAGAATTCACTGGTTCGGTATGCCGTTGCCCAAGGCCACCGAACTTTTGTGGTGAGCTGGCGCAACCCGGATGCGAGCTTGGCTACCAAATCGTGGGACAACTACATTGAAGACGCTTTGATTAAAGCGATCCATGTCACCCGTGACATTGCCGGTAAGCCTGCCGAAGATGAATCTATCAACGCCTTGGGTTTCTGTGTAGGCGGAACCATGCTGACGACCGCCTTGGCCGTTCTAGCCGCCAGAGGCGATAAGCCAGTTCATAGCGTGACGCTGTTAACTACGCTGATCGACTTTACTGATTCGGGTATTTTGGATGTCTTTATTGACGAAGCGTTTGTTAAATTCCGCGAGCAAGAAATGGGCAAAGGCGGTTTGATGAAGGGCAAAGACCTAGCCTCGACCTTTAGCTTCTTGCGCCCTAACGATTTGGTTTGGAATTACGTGGTGGGCAACTACCTCAAGGGCGAAACTCCGCCGCCCTTTGATTTGTTGTATTGGAATTCGGATGCCACCAATTTGCCTGGTCCGTATTACGCGTGGTACTTGCGCAATACCTATCTTGAAAACAACCTGATCAAGCCCGGAGTTGCGGAGGTATGCGGTGAAAAAATTGACTTGCGCCTCCTAGACATGCCGTTTTATTTATACGGTTCGCGAGAAGACCATATCGTTCCTATCGAAGGCGCGTATGCATCCTCCCAAGTCTTACCGGGTAAAAAACGTTTTGTGATGGGTGCGTCAGGCCACATCGCTGGTGTGATTAACCCACCAGCAAAAAACAAACGAAGCCATTGGATTCGGACCGATGGCAAGTTACCCAAGAGCCATGTTGAATGGCTCAAAGGAGCAAAAGAGCATCCCGGAAGCTGGTGGACTGACTGGTCTCTCTGGCTTAAAAGTCACGCGGGTAAGCAGGTGGCAGCACCCAAAAATTATGGTCGAGGAAAGTACAAGGCGCTGATGCCAGCACCGGGTAATTACGTACTCGCTAAGGCCTAAATCACGCATGAATTAGGGCATCATGGATTGCCTGGTTCGCCACATTAGAAAATTAATCATCGGAGTTTAGACATGGAAAATATTGTTATCGTTGCGGCAACCCGCACTGCGGTTGGTAAATTTGGCGGCAGCTTGTCCAAAGTTCCCGCCCCTGAATTGGGCGCCGCTGTGATTCGAAATTTGTTAGAGCGCACCAAGCTTGGCGCTGACCAAATTGGCGAAGTCATCATGGGCCAGGTGCTGGCTGCCGGATCCGGCCAAAACCCAGCCCGCCAATCACTCATTAAGAGTGGTGTAGCCAAAGAAACCCCCGCTCTTACGATCAACGCAGTTTGCGGCTCAGGCTTGAAGGCCGTGATGCTTGCGGCCCAGGCCGTTGCCTATGGCGACAGCGACATTGTGATTGCCGGTGGACAAGAAAATATGAGTGCCTCGCCCCACGTATTGATGGGCAGCCGCGACGGCCAACGCATGGGCAACTGGAACATGGTGGACTCGATGATTGTCGATGGCCTGTGGGACGTTTACAACCAATACCATATGGGCATCACCGCTGAGAACGTTGCCAAAGTCCACGGCATCAGCCGCGATATGCAAGACGCCTTAGCTTTAGCCAGCCAGCAAAAAGCCGCTGCCGCCCAAGACGCTGGAAAGTTTGTAGACGAGATCGTTCCTTTTAGCATCGCCCAGAAAAAGGGTGACCCTTTGATTTTTTCTGCCGACGAATTTATCAACCGTAAATCTAGCGCAGAAGTTTTGGCGGGTCTTCGCCCAGCGTTTGACAAGGCGGGAGGAGTCACTGCAGGAAACGCATCTGGAATTAACGACGGCGCAGCTGCGGTGATGGTGATGACTGAGAAAAAAGCCGCTGCTTTGGGTCTGACCCCTTTGGGCCGAATTGCGAGTTTTGCCACCAGCGGTTTAGATCCCGCCATGATGGGTATGGGCCCGGTTCCTGCCTCACAAAAAGCTTTAGAGCGCGCTGGCTGGAAAGCGCATGATTTAGATTTGTTAGAAATTAACGAAGCCTTCGCAGCCCAAGCTTGTGCAGTTAACCAGCAAATGGGCTGGGATACCTCCAAGGTCAATGTCAACGGCGGCGCTATTGCGATTGGTCATCCCATCGGCGCGTCTG
>JBAXOC010000197.1:0-3684 GCA_037133455.1 Comamonadaceae bacterium
GATCGGGGTTGGCTTTGGAGCGGATCGGAAGATGTTCTGAAAAAACGGTTGACGATTCATGGCGCTTTGCATGAGATTGAGGGCGACGCCCCCACCGTTTTATTTGCGCCGCATTTTATGGGTCTCGATGCGGGGTGGACTGCGCTAACCCAACAAATGAACCGGCAATTCACGACGATTTACACCAACCAATCCAATACCATTGCCGATGCGTGGATTTTGAAAGGGCGAGGACGCTTTGCAAACGCACGTTTGTTTGGGCGCGTAGATGGTGTCAAACCCATCGTTGCGGGATTGAAAGCAGGTGATCCCTTGTACCTGCTTCCCGATATGAATTTCGGTCCTGAGGACTCAGTCTTTGTTCCATTTTTTGGCGTCATGGCAGCTACCGTGCCTTCTTTGTCCCGCTTTGCCCGTTTAGGTCGGGCTAAAGTCGTACCCGTAGTGACGCGCATGACCCGTAAGGGGTACAGCACCGAAATTCTTCCCGCCTGGTTAGATATGCCCAGCGAGAATATGGTTGTGGATACGGCTGAAATGAACCGCCGCCTCGAGGGCTTTATCGAGACAATGCCAGCTCAATATTACTGGGTGCACAAACGCTTTAAAGATCGCCCAGAGGGTGAGTTACCGCCGTATTAAATTTCACAACACAGCACTGGCTACTTCAGGGTGCGCCCACTTCCAAAGCAGTTGGGCAACGTCTTCAACGCCAGTTTTCTTGGTGGCTGAAAATAAACGCACCTCGCCGCCGCCGGCCTGAAGCTTGGTGATTGAGAGGACTTTGGCGCCTTCGCTGCGCGTGAGCTTGTCGGCCTTGGTCAGTACGATCAGAAATTTCAAGCCTTCCTCGACCCGTGGACGAATGACTTCGAGAAGTACCTCGTCGAGCTCTGTGATTCCATGGCGTGGGTCGCACATCAACACAATACCTTTGAGGTTTTTTCGGCTCACCAAGTAGTTGGCCATTACCTGTTGCCATCGGATCTTGTCTTGCTTGGGAACCGCTGCGTAGCCATAACCGGGTAAGTCAGTCAGCACGGCGTCCATCACGCCTTGTTTGCCCAATGAAAATAAATTGATGTGTTGGGTTCGCCCGGGTCTCTTAGAAGCAAAAGCCAACTGCTTTTGCTGCGTGAGGGTGTTGATGCAGGTGGATTTACCCGCGTTGGATCGTCCGACGAACGCAATTTCTGGCACATCGAGTTCGGGTAAAAAATGCAGCTGGGGTGCGGTGGTGAGAAATTTGGCCGTGTGCAACCAACCCATGGAGATCACAGAAGGAGACTTTTCTGTAGCCACCACAGGTGGCTTATTGGGGTGTTTAGGGGCTGGGTTGGGTGCGGTAGTCATGCTTGTAATGATTGTTGTAGCGGGTAAACCCAAGGCTGCATTGTAGAATGACACTGTTTTGCTTTACCGCCACACTACAGTCTTATGAAGTCCATTGCACAATTGTTACTCGTCGCGGCCTTGTCTGCTGGCGCAATCTCTGTTTCTGCCAATACGCCTGCGCCTGAGGCGCCAGCTAAAGTTGCCAAGCCGGACTTGGCTAAAGGTGAAGCCACCTACGGCGCCGTATGTGCAGCCTGCCACGGCGCAGATGGCAATTCTGGGACACCCGCCTACCCCAAGTTAGCGCAGCAGCATCCTGGGTATTTGGTCAAACAACTCCAAGAATTTAAATCCGATAAGCGTGCTAACGCGATCATGAAGGGCTTTGCGTCTGCATTGTCCGAAGACGATATGCGTAACGTGGCTTTTTGGGTCACCACCAAAACAGCTAAACCTGGTTTTTCCAAAGACAAAGAACTCGTGGCTTTAGGTGAACGCATCTACCGGGGTGGAATTGCAGACCGCCAGGTTCCGGCTTGCGCAGGTTGCCATAGCCCCAATGGCGCTGGTATTCCTTCTCAATACCCACGATTGAGTGGCCAGCACGCTGAGTACGCGGTGGCTCAATTAACGGCTTTCCGTGATGGCGCTCGTAAAAATAGCCTGCAGATGAACCAAGTGGCAGCCAAGCTCAATGACCGTGAGATCAAAGCGGTCGCGGACTATATTGCCGGTCTGCGTTAAAGCCAAGCGCTTAAAAACTGTGGGGTGAGCGAATTGCCCACGGTTTATTTTTTCTAGTAGGGCAGTCCCACGGTAGCGGGCCTGCCTTTTTTCTGAACACCATGAGTCGCTATGACCGTATCCACCCAAGGACTTGAACTGAAATCAGGCTCGCGTGCTTGGCGAGCCAGCGTGGAGTTGTTGTCCTCCATGCGATTTTCTATCTCACTGTTGACCGTGATATGCGTTGCATCCGTGATTGGCACTGTGCTTAAACAACATGAGCCGCTGGGTAACTACATCAATCAGTTTGGGCCGTTTTGGGCCGAAGTGTTTGCATCATTTAGCCTATACAACGTTTACAGCGCGTGGTGGTTTATGGTTATCTTGGGTTTCTTGGTGCTCAGTACGTCGCTGTGCATTGCTAGAAATACTCCCAAAATTTGGGTTGACCTGCGTTCCTTCAAAGAAAATATTCGAGAGCAAAGTCTTCAGGCCTTTGGACACCGGGCCACAGCCGAGTTGCAAGAACCAGCCGAACAGGCGGCCAATCGATTGGGGAATATGTTGGCTGCAAGCGGTTGGAAGGTCAAGCTGCAACAACGATCTACTACTCACGGCCCAGCTTGGATGATCGCTGCCAAGGCTGGGGCAGTGAACAAAATTGGCTACATCGCAGCCCACAGCGCCATCGTCTTGGTATGTCTTGGGGGTCTGCTCGATGGGGATTTGATGGTCCGCGCCCAAATGCTATTCAACGGCAAATCGGCATTCACGGGCGGCGGGATGATGGCAGACGTTGCCCCAGAACACCGATTGAGTGATCGCAACCCGACGTTTCGCGGCAACTTGCTGGTTACCGAAGGAACCCAGTCGGCGACCGCCATCTTGAACCAGCCCGACGGCATCTTGTTGCAGGAGCTGCCGTTTTCAATTGAGCTTAAAAAGTTTATTGTGGAGTACTACTCCACCGGAATGCCCAAGCTTTTTGCCAGTGATATTGTGATTCACGACAAGGAAACGGGTGAAAAAATAAATACACGGGTAGAAGTCAATCACCCGGCCAGCCACCGAGGCATCGAGATTTACCAGTCCAGCTTTGACGACGGTGGCTCGACCGTCAAGCTTCAATCTATTGCGTTGACAGACACGCAGTCCAGTTTTGATTTGCAAGGCGTGATTGGTAGTAGCGTCCAAATTCAAAGCGGCGCAGGGTCACAGGCGCAAGCATTAACGGTCGAATTTACGGGTCTGCGGGTGATCAATGTAGAAAATATGGCGGGCGACAGTTTGTCTGGCGCAGACACACGCACCGTGGATTTGCGTCAAGCGCTACAGGCGCGCATGGGGGCGGCCAATAAAACCCATGAAAACAAAGCGTTACGTAATGTGGGTCCAAGCGTAAGTTATAAGTTGCGCGATGCCGCAGGACAAGCCCGAGAATTCAACAACTACATGCTGCCAGTCGACATGGGCGATGGAGCGGCGGTATTTTTATTGGGCATGCGTGAAAACCCAGCGCAACGATTTCAGTACCTTCGCATTCCTGCAGATGCAAAAGATTCTATGGATGAGTTTTGGCGCTTGTGGCGCGCACTGCAAAACCCCCGCTTGCGTGCCCAGGCC
>JBAXOC010000198.1:0-3621 GCA_037133455.1 Comamonadaceae bacterium
GCCAATAATCAGTTCAAACCGGCCGCTGACGTCTGCATCCGGGCTTGGCGCTGGCGCCGCCACCGATGCGTCATCTTCAAATGGCAGGCGGCCCCAGTGGCCATGGCGATACTTCAAGGGAGGCAGGCCATTGAGTCGCACGTTTTCGGCCAAAAATTCACCCGCCAAGGGGTGGCAGTCACTGGCGGTCATATCTGCACCTCGGCGATGACCCACCAAGCTAGAAAGAGCCAAGCCGCAGCCGATTTCTAAGATGTGCTCAGTTGCGACAACAGGTCTTTGGGCCATGCGCTCGGCCAGTCGGGTTCCCGAAGGCCAAAGCAATCCAAACAAAGGCCATGTGGCCGACGAAATCCCGATACGCAGCGCAAGCTCTAAGGGGTCATAAAACTGCTGCTTGTCCTGCAACGATCGGATCACCATGTTGGAGACGCCCTGTACCGCAATGCTTTCTTGCTTGGTGAGGTAGCCCAAGGGTTCGGGGATCATGGAGGCCTTTGGAGTGAAGCCCCATTAAGCGCCTTTTTTGGCGCATATTTCAGCCGTTATTTTGTTTTGCGAATAAATTTAACGATGTGCTCGGCCACTTCGCTGCCTTTGTCTTCTTGCAAAAAATGCGCCGCTCCACGGATCTTGGTGTGGGGCTGCCCTTGGGCGCCGGGGACCAATTTTTGCCACATGACCTCACCGCCTTTGGTGATGGGGTCACGGGTACTAAACAAGGTGAGAAAGGGTTTGTTCCACTTTTTAAACACTTCCCACGCGGCTTCGTTGTTTGCCCGCTCTGGGTCGGTGGGCGTAGTCGGTACAAACCCAGGAAAAATGCGAGCGCCAACGCTGTATTTGGAAGTTGGAAAGGGTGCGTCGTACGCAGCTACTTCATGGAGGGTCAAGCCGTTGGTGCAACCGGTTTTCACGATTTTTCCAATCGGAAACCAGGGGCTAAAGCGGGCAAAAGCACGCCACACGTTAAATGCAAATGGCACCGGAGTGGTACCGGTGGGCAGGCCTCCGTTGGCCAACACAACCCGGTCAAAACGGTCTGGCATTTCAGCCACCACGCGCAAGCCCACCAAGGAGCCCCAGTCTTGGCCAAAAAAGGTCATGTGCTCAAACTGGTTGGCTTCCACCCATGCTTTCATCCACTGCACATGGTTGAAGTACGAGTAATCTTTGGCATGGGCGGGTTTGTCGGAGCGCCCAAAACCCACCAAATCGGGGGCAATCACACGCAAGCCCGCGCTCACGAGCACGGGGATCATCTTTCGGTACAGGTAAGACCAGGCGGGCTCACCGTGCATCAACAACACGATGGGTCCATCGCGCGGACCTTCATCGACATGGGCAATACGCAAACCGCCAAGCTCGGTGTAGTGCGCTGCGAAAGGATAGTCGGGGAGGTTAAAGAAACATTCTTCGGGGGTGCGAAGAACTTCAGAAATAAGCGGAAGTGCCACCATGCAAACAAACTCCAAAAAACTTGAACATGAATCTGTTCAGTGTAACTGCCTCACATACAGTGGTGTATGTTGCCTTAGGCTAAAAATTCTCGAAGTACGCGGTTGACTTCAGTGGCGTGGGTACGTGCTAACCAATGGCTTGCGCCGCTTATGCGATGAATGCGTAAATCAGAAACCCATTGGTTCAAGCCGTCTAACAAAACGGGGCGCAGCGCGGTGTCTGCCTCGCCCCAAATCACTTGGGTCGGGACTTTGACCTTGAAGTTTTCCGTTTGGGTTTGTAATTGCGCATCCAAAGCGGCCATGCGGCCGGTCTGTTCTGGCACGTCTGGGTCATCCGGATGCAAGGGGGACGCGCGGTAGTAGTTGCATCCACCGGTAAGCCCTTTGCTCCAACACGCTCTGTAGGCGGCCAAGTCTTCTGGGGTTTGGATGTCAGCCATGGCGCACAGAAGTTGAAACTGATTTTTAGCAAGCGCGTCTTCGCTGCCGGGTTTGCGCAACCAGTTCATGTACAAGCTTGCCGCAATTTGTTCAGGATCATGCGCCAAGGCATGGGCGAAAGCCAGCGTGTGGGGGGAGTTGAGGATGGCAAATTTTTTCAATAGATGCGGATGTTGTGCGGCCAAACTCCAGGCCACCGCCCCGCCCCAGTCGTGGGCGATCAGTGCGTGGACCGGCTCACCCAAAGCTTGGATCACCGCGCACACATCCGCCAAAATTTTGCTTGGTTTGTACGCGTCTAGTTGCACTGGCTGCGAAGACAAATTGAAACCGCGCAAATCTATCGCAACACAGCGGTAGTCGCGCCCTAAATCCGACAACTGCTCACGCCAGGCGTACCAAAACTCAGGGAACCCGTGAACAAATAAAAGCACAGGCGCATCCACGGGGCCTGTCACTTTGGCGTGTATTTTGATACCAGGCTCGGTATCAAAATACACCGACTCAAATAGAGCGTCTTTCATCACTTTATTTTTTGGTGCGCTCATACAGCGGCATCACTTGCGGAAGACTGGCCTCCATATCCGAAATACGCGAGCTGCTTGAGGGGTGGGTGGAGAGCCATTGCGGCGGTGCGCCTTTATTTGCCGCCGCCATTTTTTGCCACAAGGTGATGCCTGCGCGGGGATCGAAACCGGCACGAGCGGCCAATTCCATTCCTACCAAATCGGCTTCTGATTCGTCTTCACGTCCAAACTTCAAGGTCAGCAAATTAGCACCGCCCTGTGCTACAGCATCTGCCAAATGCGGATCAATGCCCAACCAGCTCGAAGCCAACACGCCGCCCAAACGCGCCAAGCCTTGGGTTGCAGTGCTTTTGCCCATGCGCTCACGGGCGTGCTCTCGCAAGGCATGGGCCATTTCGTGGCCCATGACCACGGCAATCTCATCGTCGTTCAGGTTGAGTGTTTTGATGATTCCAGTGTAGAAAACAATTTTCCCTCCGGGCATGCAATAGGCGTTGATTTGGTTGGAGCCAATGAGATTGACTTCCCACTTCCATTGGCTTACTCGCGGGTTCCATTCGTTGGCGAAAGGAATAATTTTTTGGGAGATGTCACGCAACCGTTTTAGTTGCGCATTGTCTGGTGGCGCTAGAGCGTTTTGATTCGCCGCTTCGGCCAAGGTTTCGCGGTATTGCAAAGCCGCTTGGCGCTCGACCTGATCGGCGGGCACTAGTTTGCTGAAACCTGAGACCTCGCCCACTTGCACGCCTTCACGGGCCCAGACGTTTGGGGCCCACACCGCAAGTGCGGCCACGGCAATGGTCACGGCACTAGTAAGCCCCGTCATGTTTTTTAAAGCTTTTAAATGAAACATCCCATTCTTCCTATCCATTATTATTGCCCGCATGCAAGCCTCGCCCCACAGCCCTGACGCCTCACCCACTTCTGCGCCCAAGCTGACTTGGACCCAAACCCTCAAAGTCTACTTGGAGCCGGCCTCTTTGCGCATGCTCTCCTTGGGTTTCTCGGCAGGTCTTCCCTTGCTATTGGTTTTTGGGACTCTGAGTTTTTGGCTGCGAGAAGCCGGCATTGACCGTACCACGATTGGATTTTTAAGCTGGGTGGGTTTGGCTTATGGCTTTAAGTGGGTGTGGTCTCCTTTGGTCGACCGCATGCCTATTCCTTGGCTGACCCGTACTTTAGGGCGCAGG
>JBAXOC010000199.1:0-3621 GCA_037133455.1 Comamonadaceae bacterium
GCACAAACTCAAAGCGCGGGTCAATGGCATCGCGCAAAACGTCTGCCAGATCGTTAAGGTAAAGCGTGGCGAGGTGGCGGGCGCGGTCTTGCTGACCAAGGGCACCAAAGGCCCAAGCCAGCGGGTCAGCAGCTTCGCTGTCGCCATACGCATCTAAAGCTGCAAAACGCGGCCCTTCAGGTAAAAAGCCTCGGCCTGCAATCCGGTGACTCAGCGTGGAGTCACGCCCTTGCAAAAAGGCAATCGTGGGGGCGATGGTGCTGACATAACTGTCAAAAAAATCAAGGAAGTAGTTCACGCTGGTGCTGCGTTTGGCAACTTCCAGCGTAGTGGCTTTGTCATAGACCGACTGCAAACCTTCGGGGGTAAATAAAGCCAGCACCAGCTTGAGCGCCAAGTCCTCTTGGGCGGCCTCTACCCCTTGGCTTCGTAAAAATCCGGTGAGGTAGGCCGTTGACGGGTAGGGCGTGTTGAGTTGCGTCATCGGCGCGATGATGCTCAGCACGCGCATAGTCAACACTTAAGGCGCGAAATTCGCATACGCCGCTTCATCCATCAAGGCATCCAGCTCTTGCGCTTGGGCGAGGGTGATTTTGAAAAACCAGCCTGCACCAAGCGGGTCGGTGTTGGCAAGCGAAGGATCTGCGCGCAGTGCTTCGTTGACTTCCACCACCGATCCTCCCGCAGGAATGTAAACGTCGGCAGCGGCTTTGACAGACTCTACAACCCCAGCGGTCGCTCCTGCTGCAAAAACAGCGCCAATAGCAGGCAAGTCGACGAAAACGATATCCCCAAGAACGTCTTGGGCGTGGACCGTGATGCCGACTGTTGCAAGCAGAGGGCTCGAAGCTTCTGTTGCGATCCAGACGTGTTCTTCGCTGTATTTTTTCATTTACATCCCAGCGTAGTTGGGTCCGCCACCGCCTTCGGGCGTCACCCAGACAATGTTTTGTGTGGGGTCTTTTATGTCACACGTTTTGCAGTGCACACAGTTTTGCGCGTTGATTTGCAAGCGATCGCTGTTGTCATCGTTCTTAACGTATTCGTAGACACCGGCAGGGCAGTAACGCGCTTCTGGGCCTGCGTAGATATTCAAGTTGATACCGACTGGAACGGACGCATCTTTCAAAGTCAAATGCGCAGGTTGCTGTTCTTCGTGGTTTGTATTGCTGATAAAAACGCTGCTGAGGCGGTCAAACGTCAACTTGCCATCGGGCTTGGGGTAGTCAATGGGTGTGCACTGCGCCGCAGGTTTTAAATAGGCATGGTCAGGCTTGTCGCGTCGCAGCGTCCAAGGAATATGGCCGCGCAAGACAAGCTGCTCGAACCCGTTCATCAAGGTCGCAACCGTCAGGCCTTTTTTGAACCAGTTTTTAAAGTTGCGGTCTTTGTTGAGTTCGGTATGCAACCAACTGGCCTCAAAAGCCGCAGGGTATGCGCTGAGCTCATCGTGCTGACGTCCGGAAACAACCGCATCAAACGCAGCTTCTGCGGCCAGCATGCCGGTTTTGATCGCGGCATGGCTGCCTTTGATTCGGCTTACGTTCAAGTAGCCTGCGTTACATCCAATCAAAGCACCGCCCGGGAATACGGTTTTAGGTAAAGACGACAGGCCGCTAGCGTTGATAGCGCGTGCGCCATAAGCCAAACGCTTGCCAGTGATTTCGCCTTTTTCATTTTCAAAGTAATAGCGAATGTTCGGGTGGGTTTTCCAGCGTTGGAATTCTTCAAACGGGCTGAGGTACGGGTTGCTGTAACCCAAACCGGTGATAAAACCTAAGGCCACTTTGTTGCCATCCAAGTGGTACAGGAAAGCACCGCCGTAGGTGTCTGGCTGCATCGGCCAACCCGCCGTGTGCATTACAAAGCCTGGGGTATGGCGCGATGGGTCAATTTCCCACAGTTCTTTAATGCCAATGCCAAAACTTTGTGGGTCTTTGTCCTCGTCGAGTTTGTACTTGGCAATCAGTTGCTTACCCAAATGCCCGCGAGCCCCTTCGGCAAATACGGTGTACTTGCCTAAGAGCTCCATACCGATCTGAAAATTCTCTCCGGGTACGCCGTCTTTGCCAACGCCCATGTTGCCCGTGGCCACGCCTTTGACCGAGCCATCGTCGTTGTACAAAACTTCGGCAGCTGCAAAGCCTGGGAATATTTCAACGCCTAAGGCTTCGGCTTGTTCAGCCATCCAGCGGGTCACCGCGCCGAGGCTAACAATGTAGTTCCCATCGTTGTGGGCAAACGGGGGAAGTAAAAAATTCGGCATCCGAAATGCAGATTTTTCTCCCAAAAAAGTGACCGCATCGTCGGTCACGGGCTGGTTCAAAGGCGCACCCAGTTCTTTCCAATTGGGAATGAGCTCTGTCAGGGCTTTGGGGTCCATGATGGCACCCGACAAAATGTGGGCGCCTGCTTCAGAGCCTTTTTCTAAGACCACCACAGAAACATCTTTGCCGTGCTGTTGGGCAAGTTGCTTGATACGGATAGCGGTAGAAAGCCCACCAGGGCCGCCGCCAACGACAACAACGTCGTACTCCATCGCTTCACGGGGGCCAAATTGGGCCAGAATTTCCTGCTGGGTCATGAATAGCTCGCTTGGTAATTAAAAACGGACAACCTTGGATTTTATTTGATCTATTTAGCGCGGTGCTAAACGAATCGCGCCGTCTAAACGAATCACTTCGCCGTTGAGCATGTCGTTTTCAAAAATATGAAGTGCCAGCTTGGCGTAGTCCTGCGGTGTACCTAAGCGCGAAGGGAAGGGCACGCTTGCCGCCAAAGAGTCTTGAACCTCTTGGGGCATCCCAAACATCATGGGCGTACCAAAAATCCCAGGGGCTATCGTCATATTACGAATACCGTTGCGGGATAAATCACGTGCGATGGGTAAGGTCATACCAACGATTCCGCCCTTAGACGCGCTGTAGGCAGCTTGGCCAATCTGGCCATCATAGGCAGCTACCGAAGCGGTCGAAATCATCACTCCGCGCTCGCCCGTCGATTCAGGCTCGTTCTTGCACATGGCCTCCGAGGCCAAGCGAATCATGTTGAAGCTGCCGATCAAATTGACCGTGATGCACTTGCTAAAAACTGCCAAACTGTGCGCCCCATTTTTACCCACTGTTTTTTCTGCTGGCGCAATACCAGCACAATTGACCAAGCCCATCAGCTTGCCCATAGAAACCGCTTTGTTTACGACGGCTTGCCCATCAGTTTCGTTGGTCACATCACATTTCACAAAGGCACCACCGATCTCTTTCGCAATCGCCTCGCCTTTTTCAGCCTGCATATCGGCCAACACAACGATCCCGCCTTTGGCACTGAGCATGCGAGCGGTGCCTTCACCCAAACCTGATGCGCCACCGGTGACGATAAAAACTTTTCCTGCGATTTCCATGAAATGCTCCTGATAATTTGCGGGGTAAAAAAACGGTTTACTTTGCGTAAACATCAATTATGGCTTAGGCATAACAACCGCACTAAGACGCCTGTAAGTGCAACCAGCACCCGAGCCTCAGAGGAAAAACGGAAATCTTTGCTGCTACAATTGCGATCGTAGGTTTTCAACAGGCGCATAGCTCAGCTGGTTAGAGCACCACCTTGACATGGTGGGGGTCGTTG
>JBAXOC010000200.1:0-3597 GCA_037133455.1 Comamonadaceae bacterium
CCGCCAGAGAGTTCGGCTGGGCGGTGGTGGATTCGATCTGCCAAGCCAACGCTTTCTAGCATGTGTTGCGCTTGAATCTTGGCCTGCCCCGCGTCCATTCGGCGAATGGTCAGGGGCATAGCTACATTTTCTAAGGCACTGAATTCTGGAAGCAGGTGATGGAATTGGTACACAAAACCGAGATGGGCATTGCGCAAGCGCCCTTGCGCTGCCGCATCCAGTCCGGCTAGTTTGTTGCCGCACAAAGTGACGCTGCCGCTGGTAGGTGCGTCTAAACCTCCGAGCAAATGTAGCAAGGTACTTTTTCCAGAGCCCGAGCTCCCCACAATGGCCAGTGTTTCTCCGCGCTGCACTTGCAAATCCACCCCTTGCAGGACGGTTACATCCAAGCGGCCTTCGGTAAATCGCTTGGTTAAGCCTTTGCATTCCAAAAAAATGGTTGAGGTTTTATTCATAACGCAAGGCCTCTGCAGGATTCACTTGCGAGGCTCGCCAGCTCGGGTAAAGGGTCGCTACAAATGCCATCAATAGACTGATGACAGCCACAGGAACAATGTCGGCCTGTTGCGGGTCGCTCGGCATGCGGCTGATGAGGTAAATATCTTGGGGCAAGAAACTGGCCCCGAGCAAATGCTCCAAGCCCGGGACGATCACATCAATATTCAAAGCAACGCCTAAACCCAAGGCAAGCCCGGCCAACGTACCGATCACTCCCACCATCGCCCCTTGCACCATAAAAATCCCCATGATGCTGGCTGGACTAGCGCCTAGTGTTCTCAAAATGGCGATGTCTGCCCGCTTGTCTGTGACCGTCATTACCAAGGTGCTCACCAAGTTAAAGGCGGCCACTGCAACGATCAGGGTCAAAATAATAAACATCATGCGTTTTTCGACTTGGACTGCTGCAAACCACGTTCGGTTCTGACGGGTCCAATCGCGCAAATACAAATCGCCGGTTAATGATTTGCTTAAGTCTGCAGCAACTTGTCGGGCCAGATGGAGATCGCGTAACTTCAAGCGAACGCCAGTGGGCCCCTCTAAACGAAAAATCTTGGCCGCAACTTCCCAGTGAACCAAGACCAAAGTGGAGTCGTACTCAAAGTGTCCGGAGTCGAACGTTCCCAAGACGGTCATTTGTTTTAAGCGGGGCACCACACCCGCTGGGGTGATTTGTCCGCTGGGCGCGATCAGCGTAACTTTGTCGCCGGCCACCACGCCCATGCTGCGGGCCAACTCGTTGCCCAAGACCACGCCAAAACTTCCAGGTACCAGTTGACTGAGTAGCTGCTGCTGAGCGCCCTGCGCCAAATCAGTAACTTCATGTTCTAAAGCCGGATCGATGCCGCGAACCAAAGCGCCTTTCATGTCTTCGCCACGGGCTATGAGCGCTTGGGCGGCAATAAAGGGAGCCGCCCCGATGACTTGGGGGTTAGATTTAGCCTCTAACAAGGTTTGCGCTGGATTGGCCAAGGCATTACCGCCGGCGGCATAAATCTCAATGTGGGAGACCACACTAAGCATGCGATCTCGAACCTCTTTTTGAAATCCGTTCATCACGCTGAGCACAATAATGAGCGCCGCAACGCCCAAGGCGATACCTAACATCGACACACCCGAAATAAACGAGATAAAGCCGTTACGCCGGGTAGAGCGGCCCGCGCGGGTGTAGCGCCAACCAATTAGAAGTTCGTAGGGAATTTGTTTCACCCGGATATTGTGGCATTGTGCGGCCGGGTTTTCCCAGTGCGAGACAATGCAAGGATGCACCTAGTGATTCCGTTTGCCGCCCCCCTTGGAAACCAATGCCGTTTGGCTGTGGCTCAGCTAAAACTGCCCCACTTGCATCAATTACTTCTGGCCATGCCTGTGGCCTCCAAGATCAACGGTCTTAGCACTGATTTATCGACCTTGTCGGAGCGAATTGCCACCAGTGACCGCTTTGCCAATGGCCTAATTCCTTGGGCCGCGCTGAAAACTGGCCAATCTGACAGCGCGTTGATCACGCCGTGTCACCTCAAGGTGCAAGCGGACCATGTGGCGATGACCGATCCAACCGAATTGGCACTAGAGAATTCTGAATCTCAGGCCTTGATGCAAGCGATGGCGCCCTATTTTTTAGAAGACGGGCTAACTTTGCAGTGGCTAGACGCAGGAACTTGGATTGCGCAAGGCCCGCTTTTACGTGATTTTCCGAGCGCGTCGCTAGAACGTGTTCGAGGACAAGCCGTTGACGCTTGGATTCCACGACAAGCCCAAGCCAAGACGATTCGCCGTTTGCAAAACGAAATGCAAATGCTGCTCTATACCCACCCCATCAACGATGCGCGAATCGCTCGTGGCGCTTTGCCAGTGAGTTCGTTTTGGCTCAGTGGCACCGGAAATTTGACCGATGCCGCAAGTAGCTTGCCCGCGCTGCCAGACGTCGAAGTCCTGAATCAATTGCAAGCGCCAGCGTTGCGGGATGACGCATACGCATGGATGGCGGCTTGGCATGCGATTGACCAAGGGCCTTTAAAAGCGCTTTTATCCGATGTACAGACAGCGCAAATTTCGCTCTGCGGCGCAACCCAAGCGCAAACTTTTGAGCATCAGCCCCAAAGCCTGTGGCAGCGTTTGCGCAACCGAATTCAACCGCCCTCGCTGGCTTCTACCCTCCTCTCCCTATGAATATCACTCCCAGAGACATTCCTCCGCGCAGCGTGTGGGCGCTTGAACAAGCGGGAGTTCACCCTTTGCTCGCGCGCTTGTACGCCGCTCGCGGGGTACAACATCCCGACGAGCTCGACAACGCTTTGACCAAGCTTTTGCCGCCGGAGACATTGCTCGGCATTGACAGCGCAGCCGTTTTATTGGCAGATGCCATCGCGCAGGAAAAACGCCTGTGCATCGTGGCAGATTACGACTGCGACGGCGCAACGGCCTGTGCGGTTGCGGTACGCGGCCTGAAACTGCTGGGAGCCAAAAATGTGCGTTATTTGGTGCCCGATCGGGTGGTCGACGGGTACGGACTGACCGCTCCTATCGCCCAGCGGGTATTTGACCAAGGCGCTGATGTCTTGATAACGGTTGATAACGGAATTGCCAGCACTGAAGGCGTGGCCCACGCCAAAGCTTTGGGGCTGCAAGTGCTTGTGACTGACCACCATTTACCCGCAGCCAGCTTGCCATCTGCAGATGTGATCGTGAACCCCAACCAACCTGGTTGCACGTTTGAGAGCAAAGCTTTGGCAGGGGTTGGCGTGATGTTTTATGTGCTGTTGGCACTGCGGGCTGAGCTGCGTAAGCGCGGCGTTTTTGCAACTGCAGCCCAGCAGCCCAAACTCGACGCCTTATTGCCTTTGGTTGCGCTGGGAACGGTTGCTGACGTGGTCAAGCTTGATGCTAACAACCGTCGCTTGGTTGCCCAAGGGCTCAAGCGCGTTCGCGCTTTAGCGATGCCTGCCGGCATGGCTAGTTTGTTTGTCGCATCTGGTCGCCAAGCCGCGACGGCCACCACCTTTGATTTTGGTTTCGCTTTAGGTCCACGCATCAACGCCGCCGGCCGTCTGTCTGACATGACTTTGGGCATTGAATGCCTGTTAACGGACGATCCCACCC
>JBAXOC010000201.1:0-3590 GCA_037133455.1 Comamonadaceae bacterium
GGCTACGTCGTTGTCAACGTAAATCCGCAGTACACCCCGCGCGAGCTAGAGCATCAACTCAAAGACTCGGGCGCCCTCGCGATGGTGGTGGTTGAATTGTTTGCCCACACCTTGGCCAAAGTCATTGACAAAACCCAGGTCAAACATGTCATCGTCACGGGCTTGGCAGACATGATGCCGACCCTGAAACGTGCGGTTGCCAACTTTGTGATTCACAAGGTGAAGAAGTTGGTTCCGGCCTACGACTTACCTGGTAGCGTGAGTTTTCTTTCGGCCCTACAACAAGGCGATAAAGCCAGCTTCAAGCCCGTGGCTTTAAAGGCGAACGACCTCGCGTTTTTGCAGTACACCGGGGGTACCACAGGCCTGTCTAAAGGCGCCATGCTCAGTCACCGCAATGTGCTTGCGAATGTAAAGCAGGGCCGAGTCTGGAGTGATCCGTTTATTGATCCGAGCCAAGACCTCATCAGCATCACGGCGATTCCGCTTTACCACATCTTCGCCTTGAGCTCGTGTTTGAGCTTTGTTGGTATGGGTGGCACCAACGTGTTGGTTGCCGACCCGCGTGATATCCCTGGCTTTATCAAAGTGTTGGCGAAGTACAAGTTTGTTTCTTTGCCTGCTGTCAATACGCTATTCAACGGTTTACTGAACGATCCCAGTTTTGCCAAGGTCGATTTCAGCCAATTGCGATTGGCCGTCGGCGGGGGCGCTGCGGTTCAACGCGCGGTAGCCGAGCGCTGGCAAGCGCTGACCAAAGCGCCTTTGATCGAAGGCTACGGTTTAACCGAGTGCTCGCCTACGGTGACGGTCAATCCATTTGACCTGACCGAATTTTCAGGCAGCATTGGTTTGCCTTTGCCTTCTACCGAAGTCTCTATACGCAACGCTGAAGGTCAAGAACTTCCGATTGGACAAGCAGGCGAATTGTGTGTGCGCGGCCCGCAGGTGATGCAAGGGTATTGGCAGCGTCCTAAAGAGACGGCCGAAGTGATGACTGCGGATGGTTTCCTTAGGACGGGCGATGTAGCCGTCATGGACGAACAAGGGTTCTTGAAAATTGTGGACCGCCTCAAAGACATGATTTTGGTGTCGGGCTTTAACGTTTATCCCAACGAGATTGAAGACGTGGTGATGATGCACCCCGGCGTGATGGAAGTGGCGGCGGTGGGTCAGTCCAGCGATGCCACGGGTGAGGCGGTCAAACTTTTTGTGGTCAAGAAGTCGCCCGCGTTGACCGAAGACATGGTGATGAATCACTGCCGCGAGCATTTAACCGCTTACAAAATGCCGCGCCAAATAGAGTTTTTAAATGAGTTACCCAAGAGCAACGTAGGTAAGATTTTGCGGCGCGAATTGCGCCAGCGTCCAGCTTAGAAAGACACTGTTATGACTGAGTTAGTGGTTAGAAAATTATTGGTGGATTTGACAACACCGTTCGCATCCCGTTGGAATGGCGGCGACGCGTTTCGCTCTGCTTTTTTTAGCGCCTTGTCGATGAGCTTTCCTGTGGGCGAGCAATACTTTATGGACTCGGTTCGCAACGGACTTAAAACATTGCCGGAAGATCAGCGCCAGCGTTACGCCAAAGAAGTTCAAGGTTTTGTGGGACAAGAGGCTACCCACCGGCGGGTTCATGCCCTTTTCAACGGCCATTTAGACAAGTTGGGCTACCCCAATACGATTGAACAAAGAGCCATCGCCCGTATCAAAAAGCAAGCGCACTTGGATCCGCGTATGCACGTGGCAGCCACCGCTGCGACAGAACACTTTACGGCGCTGTTTGCCGATTGGATGCTGCGCCACCCTGAGGCCCTTGAAGGCGCGGAGCCGCGCTTACAAACCCTGTGGTTGTGGCACAGCGCCGAAGAGTCCGAGCACCGCAGCACCGCCTTTGATATGTACCAAGCGATGGGTGGAAATCATGTTTGGCGCGTTCGTTCTTTCTACTATGTGAGTGTGATCTTTATGTGGGATTTGGCGCGTCAAACGGTTCGTAACCTTTGGCATGACGGAAGTCTGTTCAAGTGGAGTACTTGGCGCAGCGGCGCGACGATGTTGTTTGCAAAAGACGGTTTGATGCGCAGCAATATTCCCCATTGGAAAGATTACCTGCGTCCGGATTTTCATCCTGAGCAACACGATGCGAGTCGTTCACAAGCTTGGCTTCGCGATAACACGGAGTATTTTGTTCCTGTGACTGCTGCTGCGGTCGCTTAAAGAGAGATCGTATGAGTGCACTGTGGCTGATTATCCTGACAGCCATCGTGCTGTTTATCGTTTTTTTTCTTTGGTACGGCGGCAACGGCTCCCCGATGTCAGCACAAGAAAAAGAGCAGTGGCTTTTGAAGTGCCACACACTGTACAACGGCACAGACAATGCGCATTTGATTCCTGATGCCCAGCTGCTGCTTGACAGCGACGACGGCAAAGAGTTCATCATGCACAACTGTGTGCGTTACCGGCCTAAGGCGCTTTACCCCGAGGGCTCGGGGTATGGGCCTGACCCACGCGCGGCGGATATGCGTTACGGCAGAATTATTTTCCCTCGCTTGCTGCGCTATGCCAGCCACCCGGTCTTCGTCGGCCGACGCATGGGTGGGTTCATGGACTACGAAGGCGCTCCCGAGTGGCACTACGTCGCCATGGTGCGTTACCGCAGCCGCCGTGATTTTTTCAAATCTTTTATTCGTGAGAATGACAACGCAGTGATTCACAAATGGGCCGCCGTAGGACAGACCCATGTGTTTCCTGTTCAATCAGTGATTAGTTTTATTTGGGTGCGTTGCGCGGTTGCCGTCGTACTAGCGGTTTGTGCTGATGTGGCGATCCGGTTGTTCGCCTAAATCCCAACCCTCCTAACAAAATGCAGCCAATTCCTTTCAAAGGAGCGCCTGGCTCTCCATACACCCGAAAAATGCTAGCGCTCATGCGCTATCGCCATATTCCTTATCGGTATTTGGTCGGGACCCATGCCGATACCTTGGGTTTTCCCAAGCCTGCAGTCGAACTCTTGCCTACTTTTTACTTGCCCAATGCAGACGGTGACATACAGGCAGTGACGGATTCCACCCCCTTGATTCGGCGCTTGGAAAAAGAAGTATCTGAGCGCAGTGTGATTCCCAAAGACCCCGCTCTTGCTTTCTTGGACGCTTTGCTGGAAGACTTTGCTGATGAATGGGTGACTAAAGCGATGTTTCATTACCGCTGGAGTTTTGCGCCGGACATCGAAAAAGCCGGTGGCACCCTGCCAGCCCACTTTGTTGGAATCACCGCCCCCGAGGCGCAGTTGCAAGCGCTCAAAGTTCAATTTTCACAGCGGCAAATTTCGCGTCTTCCCGTGGTCGGCTCCAACCCAACCACGGCCAAGCTGATTGAGTCTGCGTACACGCGTTTGGTGCAATTGTTAGACGTGCATTTTCGAGAATTTCCCTTTCTGCTTGGGAGCCGGCCGTCAGCCTGTGACTTTGCGATGTACGGCCAGCTCTCGCAGTTAGTGTTGGTGGAGCCAACGTCAATGGCTTTGACATTGCGCCTCTCCCCGCGGGTCGTAGCTTGGGTTGGTTGGATGGAAGATCTGTCGGGTTGGG
>JBAXOC010000202.1:0-3588 GCA_037133455.1 Comamonadaceae bacterium
AGGCGACATTACCGTCGCATCCAACCAGCCCACCACCGCGCCCTGCTCTCGCAAGCCCTCTCGCGCCGCTTTCAGCAAATGGCTTTTCCCGCTGCCGCTGGGGCCCCAAAAATAGGTCGGTACGGGCGAGCGCAAAGCCGAAGCGGCTTTGGAGCCCAACCAAAATTGCACATGCTGCAAAGCCGCTGCATTCGGTCCCGCAAAAAAATTGGCAACCGAAGGTCCATGGGAAATACCGATGTCAAGCGCGATTTGCTGCATGCTTTGGTGTTTAGCCGTGGTACAAATCGCTGGTCAAGTAACCCGAGCGCAAGCGGCGTACGGCCACCAGCAAAACCGCGCTCACGGGCAAAGCCACCAAGACGCCGACAAACCCAAAAATTTGACCAAACGCCAACAAGGCAAAAATAACAGCCAAGGGATGCAAACCGATGCGCTGGCCGACCAATCGCGGCGTCAAGAAAAAACTCTCCACTAATTGGCCCAAACCAAAAACCACCGCCACCATCACCAGCGCATAACTCGCGCCCAGGCTGCTAGAAAACTCCAACAAGCCCGCCAACAAGGCCAAGACCATGCCGAGTCCGAAACCTAAATACGGCACAAACACAGCCAAGCCCGTAAACGCGCCAATCGGCAAGGCCAAGTCCAAACCAAACAGCGCGAGCCCAGCGCTGTAAAAAACCGCCAATACGCCCATGACCATCAACTGCCCGCGCAAATACTCACCCAAAACATCATCCGCCTCGTGAAGAAAACTATGTGCCGCACCCCGCAGACGCGGAGGAATCAAAGCGCTCAAACTCCCCATAAAGCGATCCCAGTCCATCAACAAATAAAACATGGCCACAGGAATCAGCACTAAATTGCCGATCAAGGCCAGCGCCACGCTGCCACCAAGCTTGACCGACGCCATCACTGATCCAAACGTATCTTCAAAATTAGCGTTCAGGTAAGTCATCAAAAACGATTTGATGCTGGCCAGGTCCAAGCTCAGGTGGATACCAAATTTAAGCAGGGCCGGCTGGAGTGTGGCGTTCATGCGGTCTAGCAGAGAAGGCAGCTGATCGCGCATCAAAGGCAGCTCTTTAATCAAAATCGGCACCATCAAAAGCAGTAATCCGAGCGCCAAAAGCAAAAACAACAATTCCACCAAAAGAACCGCCAGCACCCGGGGGATGCGCCCGCGCCACAAAGCGTCAACCCAATCCACCACAGGCGTCAAGGCATAGGCCAACACACTGGCCACCACAAAAGGCGCCAAAACTGGGGCCAAAAACCACAGCGCAGCAGCAAAAACGCTGGCAATAGCCAACCAAGCAGCGACAATTTTGGGAGACAAGGTCATACGCACCTTAAAGTGGGTCAGGGCGAACCCTTAAAATCAAGCCTAAATTCTATCGGGCTACGCCAAAGCAGCCCCAACCCCATTACACCCCATGATCCCATCTGCCAAACCCTCCCCCAGCCCCTTGTCCTATAAAGACGCTGGCGTTGACATTGACGCCGGAGACGCGCTGATTGAACGCATCAAACCCTTGGCCAAGAAAACCATGCGTGAAGGTGTGCTGGCTGGTATTGGCGGTTTTGGGGCTTTGTTTGAGGTGCCTAAGCGCTATAAAGAACCCGTCTTGGTCAGCGGTACCGACGGCGTGGGCACCAAGCTCAAGCTGGCTTTTGAGTGGAATATGCACGACACCGTGGGCATTGATTTGGTTGCCATGAGCGTGAATGACGTTTTGGTCCAAGGCGCTGAGCCGTTGTTCTTTTTAGATTATTTTGCCTGTGGCAAGCTCGATATTGACACCGCAGCGGCCGTGATTGGCGGTATCGCCAAGGGGTGCGAGCTCTCGGGTTGCGCCTTGATTGGTGGTGAAACGGCAGAAATGCCAGGCATGTACCCCGCCGGGGAGTACGACCTCGCTGGTTTTGCGGTGGGCGCGGTTGAAAAATCCAAAATTCTGACAGGCCAAAACGTCAAGCCAGGCGATGTGGTTCTGGGCTTAGCGTCCCACGGCGTGCACTCTAATGGTTTTAGTTTGGTGCGCAAGTGTATTGAACGCGCAGAAGGAAATTTACCCGCAAAGCTCGACGGGAAACCCTTTAAGCAAGCCATCATGGAGCCCACCCGCTTGTACGTAAAAAACGTCTTGGCTGCGTTGGCACAACACCCTATCAAAGCCTTAGCCCACATCACTGGCGGCGGCTTATTAGAAAACATCCCCCGCGTTCTTCCAGAGGGCTACGCCGCACACCTTCAAAAAGGCAGCTGGCCTCAAACTGAATTGTTTGCCTGGTTGCAAGCCACTGCGGGGATTGACGATACCGAAATGAACCGCACGTTTAACAACGGTATCGGCATGGTCGTTGTGATCGCAGCCAATGACGCTAGCGCTTGCGCAGCCACCCTTCGCGCCAGCGGAGAGCAGGTTTTTGAGATTGGCGTGATTGCAGAGCGCGGGAATGACGACGCGGTAATGGTCGGTTAATTCGACTCGGTCCGCCGACCCAGCTCGGTGCGCAGCATCTCCACTTGCCGCGCAATTGCATCGACATCCACCACGTCTTGAACGTGCGCGAGGTAGTGTTCTAAGTCGGCCAACGCTTGGCTGTGGTTGCCTAAAGCCGCGTGGGCCAAGCCCCGGTCGCGGTATTCAGTCCAAGCCTCGGGCATCAAAACAATCAATCGCTCTTGCACCTCAAGCCAATGCGTCCATTGCTTTTGGCTTTTGAAAATTTCTTTGAGGTTACGCAGCATGCGAGCAAGAACGTCCCGCGCTGGCGCTGCTTGTAAATACAAGCCCAAAGGGACTTCGAAGTCTTGGGTTAAGCGGTAAGGCTCCAACATCTCGGATAACTTTTCACCACTGAAGGACTGGCCGGAGAGCGGATCAATCACCGCTTGCCCCATCGGAAGGCTGATTTTGATCAAAAAGTGGCCCGGGAAACTCACGCCGGTTGCGGTTAAGCCAATGCCTTGCGCCAACTCAAGCCACACTACGGCCATTGAAATCGGAATTCCGCGGCGGGTCTCTAAAAGCTCGTGAATGTAGCTATTGCCCGTCGCGTAAAAGTCGTTGAGGTTGCCACCGAAGCCTAAGTCTTTGTAAAAAAACTGATTCAGCGCCATTAAACGCGCCAAGGGCGCTGCATCACTGGCAACCCGCCGCCGCAGTCGAACCAACCAGCCGTCGACCTCCGACAAGACGCCTTGCACATCCATCTCAGGCGCTTGAATATGGCCGATAGAGACCGCCGCCTCAAGCAACGGAAAGTTGTCATCGCTTTGGACCAAGGTCGCAAAGTATTCAAGAGGGGACGGTGGGTCAAACGACAGTTGCATACGAAATGAATCCTACCTCACCGCCTTAAAAACTGTCGCAAGTTCAAACCCAAAAGGCTTACCGTACCAAGGTACAAAGCGCCAGCCCCAAGAATAACTGCTGCAACCCCGCCGATACGATGCAAGGGTTTTCCTGGCATGTCGAGCCACTGAAAGGCTTGGGCGGCCCAGCCCAAAAAGACAGCCAAGGCCACCGCGCCCAGAATAACTTGCAATAAAAATCGCAACCAGCCCGGCTCCGGCTG
>JBAXOC010000203.1:0-3571 GCA_037133455.1 Comamonadaceae bacterium
AACAAATCGGGGCTGATGGTGAGCAAGTCACAACCGGCGAGCGCGATGATTTGACCTACATTGCGAAAGCTCGCGCCCATCACCTCGGTGGCGATGCCGTGTTTTTTGTAGTAGTTGTAAATTTGAACCACCGACTTGACGCCGGGGTCGTTCGCACCGGTGTGCTCGGCTTCCACCCAAGCTGCGCCGGCTGTCTTTTTGTACCAATCGTAGATACGGCCCACAAAGGGCGAGATCAGCTGCACCTTGGCTTGGCCGCAGGCGACGGCTTGGCTAAACGAAAACAGCAGGGTCAGGTTGGTATGAATCCCTTGACGCTCGAGTTGCTCGGCCGCCTGGATGCCTTCCCATGTGGCAGCGACCTTGATCAAGACACGTTCTTTGGCAATGCCTTGGGCTTGGTACATGGCAATCAAGCGTTGACCGCGTGCCACGGTGGCTTCGGTATCAAAGCTCAAACGGGCATCCACCTCGGTCGACACGCGCCCCGGAATGATGGACAAAATCTCGCAGCCAAAGCGAACCAAAAGGTGGTCCATGGTTTCATCCAAGGGCTTGCTGCGGTGCTGCGCGACGGTGGCGCTTAAGAGCGGGGCGTACTCGGCCTTTTGAACCGCCTTCAAAATCAAGGAGGGATTGGTGGTGGCGTCTTGGGGCTTGAACGCGTCGAGCTGTTTGAAGTCTCCGGTGTCAGCGACCACGGTCGTGCATTGTTTGAGCGCGTTGAGTTGGTTCATAAGAAAAATGAGGGGAAACAAGTTTTAAATACCAAAGACTTGAATTATCAATGAAACAAAGTTACATTACAACGTCAATTTTTATGTAACTTATCAACAACGCACGCACGACTATGGGCTTTGATCTTGTTTTATTTGGTGGGACGGGCGATTTAGCATGGCGTAAATTGATGCCTGCATTGTTCCAGGCCTTTCGCCACGGCACGCTTCCCGAAGGCGGTCGCATCATTGGCGTGGGCCGCGATGACCTGACCCACGAACAATACCGTGCGCTGATCCAAGCCCGGTTTGACAAAGTGGAACTGGCTAAGCGCCCCAGCGCCGAAGAGTTTGCGCGGTTTGCAGCGATTTTGGAATTCGTTCGCATGGATTTATCCAAGCCCGCAGACTATGCCAACCTCGCTGCGAGCTTGCAAACGCGCAACGCCAAAACAGTGGTGATGTATGTGGCCACCGCGCCGTCGCTTTTTACGACGGTGTGCGAACAACTCGCTGCCGCCGGTCTGAACACGCCCCATACCCGCGTGGTTCTCGAAAAACCTCTGGGTCACGACCTCACCTCCAACCGCGCTATCAACCAAACCGTTCGCCGCTTTTTTGAAGAAAAGCAGGTTTTCCGGATTGACCATTATTTGGGTAAGCCCGCCGTCCAAAACCTTTTTGCACTGCGGTTTGGCAATGCCTTGTTTGAGCCCTTGTGGCGGCGTGAACACATTGCCAACATTCAAATCACCATCGCCGAAGACTTAGGCGTTGAAAGCCGCGGCGCGTTTTATGAAACCACTGGTGCGCTGCGCGATATGGTTCAAAACCACGCGCTGCAACTGCTCTGCGCCATCGGGATGGAGCCGCCCATCAACGCCCACGCCGATGCGATTCGCGATGAAAAACTCAAGGTGCTGCGTTCCCTCAAACCCTGGACTGCCGCAAGCTTAGCCAGCGACGTGGTGCGCGGCCAATACGCCAGCGGCACCAGTGGCGGCGTACCCGTTTCGGCCTACCGCGATGAGCCCGGCGTGAACCCACACAGCCAAACGGAAACGTTTGTCGCTTTGCGCACCGAGATTGCCAATTGGCGTTGGGCCGGTGTGCCGTTTTACATTCGCACAGGAAAACGCTTGGCGGGACGCGACGCCCGCATTGTGATTAATTTTCGCCCGACACCCCACGCGATCTTTAACGCATCGAGCGCTATGGGCAACCAGTTGGTAATCAACTTGCAACCCAAAGATGGTTTGGAGTTGCATCTCTTGGCGCAAGGCCAAGACAACCGAAAAACCCGCTCTAGCGCGGCGCAAGCGTTGGCCCCCGTGCAGCTGGACTTGGACTTTGACAAACGCTTTGGCTCTGAGCGCGTGGGTGCGTATGAGCGCTTACTGCTGGATGTGATTGATGGGCGACTGAATTTATTTGTGCGCAGTGATGAGCAAGAAGAGGCTTGGCGCTGGGTCGAGCCCTTGATCAAACATTGGGCCGCCGACGCCCAGGGCCCACGCCCCTATGCGGCAGGTACCTGGGGGCCGAGCGCGTCAAGCGCGATGATTGCCCGCGATGGGTTTTGTTGGGATGAAGAGTCGTAATTTACGGATGAATTAAAGGGAACGCCATGTTGGACCGTATTAAAGCCTGTTTGCCCTCGCTGGCACCCGCCGAGCAAAGGGTAGGAAAACTGTGTTTGGCTGACCCCCGCGCATTTGCCAAATTGCCGGTGAGTGAGTTGGCTGATCGCTCCCATGTGAGCAAACCTACGGTGGTTCGTTTTTGTCGCAGCGTGGGCTACGACGGCTTGTCCGATTTCAAGTTAAAACTTGCGGGGACCGTCAACGAAGGCGTTCCGTTTATTCATCGCAGCGTTGACGCAGATGACAAAATTAGTGACGTAATGGTCAAGGTGATTGACAACACGGTTGCCGCATTTTTGAAATACCGCAACGACGCCAGCACCATGGCGATTGAAAAAGCCGTCGTGGCTTTGGTACAGGCTTACCAAGCGGGGCGGCAGATTCAATTTTTTGGTGTGGGTAACTCCGGCATCGTGGCCCAAGATGCGCAGCATAAATTTTTCAGACTCGGCGTTAGTACGACGGCTTACAGCGACGGCCACATGCAGGTCATGAGCGCGTCTGTGTTGAAAGCGGGTGATTGCGTGGTGGTCGTTAGCAACTCTGGCAGAACCCGCGACCTGATGGACGCGTGTGACATCGCCCGCAAGAACGGCGCGATCACGATCGTGATTACCGCCAGCGGCTCGCCTTTGGCCAGCGCCGGACATATTCACTTGAGCGCCGATCACCCCGAGGGCTATGACAAGTACAGCCCCATGGTTTCACGCTTACTGCACCTGATGATTATTGACATTTTGGCAACGGCAGTGGCGTTGCGTATTGGCAGTGCGACCTTGCAGCCTATGCTCAGTGAGATGCGCCAAAATTTAAGAAGCAAGCGCTACACCTAAGCGCAGGCGAAAGGCTTTCTCTAATCAGCCACCCAACTCCATCGCTTTGCGCTGGCGGTCGACAAAGTCTTTGTAGGTGTCAATTCCACGCAGTTGCAAAATGGTATTGCGCACAGCGGCTTCAACGAGCACCGCGATATTGCGGCCCGCCACCACTTGAATCACGACTTTGCGAACTGGGATTCCGGCAACGTCTTGGGTCAAGGGATCAAATGGAATACGGTCGTAATCGCGCTCCAAGGTTTCTTTGCGTACCAAATGCACTATCAGCTTCAGCCGCATTTTTCGGCGTACGGCGGTTTCGCCAAAAATCGCACGGATGTCTAACAAACCAATGCCGCGCACCTCTAACAAGTTTTGCAAGAGCTCGGGGCAACGG
>JBAXOC010000204.1:0-3554 GCA_037133455.1 Comamonadaceae bacterium
GGCTACGAGGCCTACCAGCGCAAAGACTACGCAGCCGCAGTGCAGCTGTGGCGCATTGTCGCTAACGAAGGCAACCGCGAGGCGCAGTCGCTACTGGGCGAAATGTATGCCTTCGGCCAAGGCGTTCCGCAAGACTACGCCAAAGGGATCAAGTGGCTCATGCTGGCGGCCGAACAAAATGAGCCCAAAGCGCAATACAAACTCGGCATGATGACTATGTACGGCCAAGGCTTTACCCGAGACTTCGGGCGTGCAGCCATGTGGTTTATTTTGGCCAACGCCTCCGGGCACGCCAAAGCCAAAAAACAATTGGCCGTCGTTTCCGAGGAATTAACCCCCACCCAAATCGCCACCGCCCAGCGCTTAGCCCAGACGTGTATCAAGCGGGAATACAAGGGCTGCTAGTGAAGCGTTAGCTCACTCCTGCTTTTTAATCGTGATGCTGACGCGCCGGTTGCGGGGGTCTTTGGGGTCGTTGGGGTTGTAGGGCGCGCTGTCGGCTACGCCTTCAATCTGGGTAAAGCGCGATTCTTTAATACCGCTTTTTTGAAGCACGGAGCGCGTGGTTTCTGCCCGTTCAGCGGAGAGCGACCAGTTGTTGCGTCCGTCGCGGGCAAAGGGAACGCTGTCGGTATGGCCGCGCACGCTCACCTTGTTAGGCATGGCCGCCAATGTTTTTGCGATCTCCGCCAGCAAGGCTTTCGCCTGAGGCTGCAGTTTGGTGGTTCCGGAGGGGAACATCGAAAAGTCGGCTTTGTCGATCACTTCAATACGCAGCCCTTCTTTGTCGCGCACAAACTGAACTTTGTCTTTGATCTGGTCGAGGTTGGGGTTGTCTGCGAGCTGGGCTTTGACTTCTTTTTCTAGCTTCTCGAAGTTGGCGTTGTCAGCCGCGGCTGTTCCCGTTACGGCTCCCGCGCCTGAACCTTCGCCGTCAGACGATCCTTGGCCTTGGCCAGGGGATTGTTTTTGGGTTTTGGCATCGTTGTCACGTGCGTTCTCGCTATTGGGCGAGGGGTCGTTTTCAGTCGGACCGCCTTCAGAGCGGGGCGTTAAACGCTCCATCGCCGCGGTTTGTTTGGCGGTGTAGGGAAAGCCGTCGGGGTCAATGATGGAGCGGCCACCCAAAATACCATTGGAGCCTGCGAGTGCGCCCATGGTGATTTGGCTTTGCGAGGTGGGCTTGAAGTAATCGGCCACACTTTTACGCTGCGAGTCGTTGGTAGCACCCAAAATCCACATCAACAAGAAGAAGGCCATCATCGCCGTCATCATGTCAGCGAGCGCAATTTTCCAAGCGCCGCCGTGGGCTCCGCCGTGACCGGCAGCAATCTTCTTAACAATAATCGGCGCAAGCGCCTCGGCTTCCGGAGCGGCTGCTTCAGCGCCGCCTTCGGCCCCCGCCGCCGCAGGAGGCGGAGTCGGCAGATCGTCCGGCTCAGCAGGGCCCGCTTCAGCAGTTGCCATACTTATTTGCCTCGCAAGCCGTCAAAGACTTCGGCAAAGCTGGGCTGATTGTGGTGGCTGATACACACGCGAGCGGCTTCCAAAATCAGGGGCATAGGGTGGCCGTGCATGGTTCCAATAATGATTTGTTTCACGACGCCATACATACACGCTTCGTCTTCAATGATTTGTGCCAAGCGCTTGGCAAAGGGCTCAAAGAATCCGTACGCCAAGAAAACGCCAATAAACGTTCCCACCAGCGCCGCACCCACCAAACCGCCCAAAATCGCAGGCGGTTGGTCAATCTGTTCCATGGTTTTCACCACGCCCATCACGCATGAAACGATACCCAGCGCAGGCAAGGCACCGGCCAATGTGGCAATCGCGTCCGAGGCTTTCAGTTCGTCGTGGTGGTGCGATTTGATGGAGCTGTCCATCACTTCTTCAACCGCCATGGGGCTTAAGGTTCCCTGGGAAACCACCATCAAACGCACGGTGTCGGTAATGAGGTGCAGCAAAGCGTGGTCAGCCAAAATTTTGGGGTATTCGCTAAAAATCGCGCTAGATTCTGGGGTTTCGATGTGGGCTTCCAAGGCCACCGCGCCCTCGCTTTTGAGAACCTTCATGACTTTGGAAACGCAGAAAATGGTATTGAGGTAATCGTCCTTGTGGTACTTGGCGCCCTTGAAGGTACGGCCAATACCGGCGAATACGGCTTTGACAACGTCGGGGCTGTTACCGATCAACATACCGCCGATGGCTGAACCCAAAATACACCAACCTTCAATGGGAGCGGCGTGAATAAAGGGCGCCATACTTCCGCCGCCCACAATAAAGCTGCCGAAGACGCAGACATTCAAGAATATAACCCCGAAGATGCCAAACATAGTAGTTCCCTAAAGGACGGTTGATGATTCCCGTGGAATCTACCAACCTGTAAAGGCCACTCGAAAGTGGCCCGCATAAAAATAACACCATTTCACAGCCCGCAGCCCCTTGGCTGCTAAAAGCTGTTCTGGGCGGCTAATGCACTTGCTCGATGGCACGAGTTGGCAACAGGGCCGGCACTTCTTGCCAGGCTGAGCGAATCTCGGTCATCAAACCGTGCACTTCTTTCAAAGCTTCAATATCGTTGTGCGCGTTTGCATGAATCAAACGGCGCGTGACGTAGGTATACAAATCATTCAAATTGCGGGCCAAATCGCCGCCTTTGTTGAAGTCTAAAACCCCTTGCAAACCAATCACAATACGGCTTGCGCGGGCAATGCACTTGCCTTTTTCTTGGATCGCGTTATGGGCCATATGGCCTTGGGCGGCGACGACTGCATCAATCAAGCCGTCAAAAAGCATCTGAATCAGGGCTACGTTGTTAGCCACTGACGCTTGGGAAGCCAAGTTGTCTGAGCCATAAGACTCCATCGCTTTGAACTGCACTCGCATGTCGGTATCTCCTACTGGGTTGGTGTACACAGTAGATATCGACGCAGTTTCTAAAAACTTGAGGATTTTGGGTTTGTCAAAGTTTTGCATGGCGAGGGGCGTTTGTTTTGGCCGTTTTGTCTTCAATTTGCAGGCTCACGCGCAGCTTTTTGACAATGGCGGTTAAAAGTTGGCTGATCCGGGACTCGGAAACTCCTAGGGTTTCTCCAATTTCTTTCAAATTAAGCTCTTCAACGTAATACAGCGACATCAAAAGCTGATCGCGCTCGGGCAACTCGGCAATCGCTTCCGTCACTGCCCGCATAAAGTCTTGGTGTTCCACAATGGCATCGGGCTGGCGCGAGCGGTCGTCGGCAATGCCCAAGACCTCATCGGTCATGATTTCCATAGAGAAGGTCTCAAAACGCTTGGCATTGCCGCGCTTCTTTTGAAACTCTTCGAGGTCGTCGCCCATGTGATCGGCGAGCTCTGATTGGGTTGGTGCTCGCCCGAGCTCACTGGCCAAGGCGTTGGTCGCCATGTTTTCCGACTTGTTAAAAGCAACCGCAGAGCGCGGCAGGTAAGACAGTTGACGCACTTCGTCCAAGATCGCACCGCGCACTCGGCTTAAGGCAAAGCTTTCAAACTCAATGCCTTTGGCTGGGTTAAACGCCCGGGCGGCTTCTAAG
>JBAXOC010000205.1:0-3550 GCA_037133455.1 Comamonadaceae bacterium
CCGTCCCAAGGCACACCAATCAGGCCAATATCGACATTGGCAAATTGCGCATCGTCAAACCCCACATACGGCAAGCGCATCAGCGTTGCCAAGCCCGCAAAGCGGGGCATGACGGAGCCGGTAATCGGCGTAAAAAACGAGGATGTCATTAGGTCTTGCCTCTCCATGGCACCACTTTGTCCTCAACCCAGCGCATCAATAAATCAAACATGTAGGCCACTGAGCCGATCACAATGATGCCCATCACCACAATGTCGGTTCGTAAAAAGTTAGATGCGTTCAAAACCATTTGACCTAAGCCCACATTAGCGGCCACCATTTCAGCGGCCACCAAGGTGCTCCAACCAAAGCCAATCGACACGCGCATACCCACCAAAATCTCAGGCATGGCGGCGGGTAAAACAACGTGGCGGATCACTTGTCCGTATGACGCACCCATGGAGTACGCTGCGTTCATTTGCTCTTGCGAGGCGCTGCGCATACCGGAGCGCGCAGCCATGGCCAAAGGTGCAAAGCAACTCAAGAAAATCAGCAAAACTTTGGGTATTTCACCAATGCCAAACCAAATGATGATGAGCGGCAAATACGCTAAAGGCGGCAGCGGGCGCAGCAATTCGATGGGGGGATCAAAAATTCCTTTCCAAACCCGCGACATGCCCATGGCAATACCAATAGGAATCGCCGTTACGCAGCCTAAAACAAAGGCGGAGAAAACGCGCAGCATACTGGCCGCAAAATGTTCCCACAACGGCCTGTCATTGGCGATACCGGTGAGGTATTCATAAAACTGCAGGTAAGTCGCTTGCGGAGAAGGCAGGAAGATGGGTTTGATCCATCCATAGTTGGTAGCGATATACCAAAGCGCCGCCATGACTCCGATGGTTGATAGGCTGATGTAGAAGCTTGAGCCTTCACCTGGCACCTTGAAGGCGCTGGTTTTAAGCGGAGCGGATGCGCTGGACGTGGTGTTGGCATCAGACATGGACGGCCTCCCGGTTGTGAATGATGGCAAGAACTTCTTCGCGCATGCGGATGAATTCGGGTTCTGACTTTACTTTGCGTGCATCGCCGTGGGATAAAAACTCACGCGAGAACGGAACGTTGTCATAGGTGTGGGTGATGCGACCGGGACTGGGGCTCATCACAATCAAGCGGGTGGCCAAAAACAAAGCTTCTTCTACCGAGTGGGTAATAAAGAACACCATCTTGTTGGACTGCGCCCAAGCGCGCAGCAAAATTTCTTGAACCGTTTCACGGGTAAACGCATCCAATGCGCCCATGGGTTCGTCCATTAACAATACGGCGGGGTCACTTGCCAAAGCGCGGGCAATACCTACGCGCTGTTGCATACCGCCAGAGAGTTCGTACACCGCGCGTTCGGCATAGGCTTCTAAACCGACGAGGCCGAGCTTTTCCATGGCGATGCGGTTTCGTGTTGCGCTGTTGACGCCGTTCAAGCGCAAGCCAAGGGCCACGTTGTCGAGCACATTAAGCCAAGGCATCAAGGCATGCTTTTGAAAGACCACGCCGCGGTCTGCGCCAGGGCCGACGACGGGCTGGCCATCCAGCAAAATCTCACCTGAGGAAGGGGGTAAAAAACCAGCGATGCAATTGAGTAGCGTCGTTTTACCGCAACCCGATGCACCCAAGGCAACGACAAAGTCACCGTCGTGCATGGTCATGTTGACAGGAGCGAGCGCTTGTAAAGTTCCGCCTTTGATGGCGTAATTCAAGGTCAAGTCCTTGATGTTCAATGTAGGCATGTCTATGTCAAAAAAAGAGTCAAATAAAAAAGGGGCGAACTAATGCGTAGTCGCCCCTTATTGGGTCTCGGTAACCAGTTGCCTAATTACTTCATGGCATCGCGCAAGTAGCTGGTGTCAACGAAAACGCCGTAGTCAGGCTTGACGTCCGTGATACGGCCAATTTCTTTCCACAACTTGGCGCTGTTTTCCAAGGTTTTGGCAGCACCACCGGCTGATCCACCACCCAACCATGCGTTAGAGAGTTGCTCTGTAGGTGTTGGCAAGCCAAACTGCTTCATCGCCTCTGGAATGTCTTTCTCGTCCGCTTTAGTCCATTTGGCAATGGCCTTCACTTGAGGAGAACCAACAGCCCATTTCGCTGCATTGGCACGGTAGTCGGCGTCTGCTTTGCTAATGGCTTTGATGGCTGCAACAATGAAGTCACGGTTTTGTGCCGCCCATTTAGCGTCGACAACCAAGCCGTCAAATGTGGGGTAGCCTTTTTTGCCCATGTCGCCGGAGTCGGCAAGTTTCTTGCCGTTGCGCTTGATTTTGGACAAAACGGGGTCCCAAATGAATGCGGCATCAATGTCGCCACGCTCCCAAGCCGCTGCAATCGCTGGTGGGGGCAGGTTCATCACGTTAACGCTCTTGGCATCGACGCCTTCAAGACGCAAACCCACCATGAGAGAGTAATGTGCGGTGGACGCGAAAGGGGTTCCCACTTTCTTGCCGACCAAGTCTTTCCAGTTGTTAACGCCAGCGCCGTTACGCGAAATCAATTGGTCAGAAGCTGCGATGTCATCCATGATGTACACCAAGCGCAGGTCCTGGCCTTGGCTGGTTGCGGTAGCCAATGGGCTGGAGCCAATTTCACCAATTTGAACGTCACCAGAGCTCATCGCCTTGATCACCTCGCCGCCGCCGCCAAACATGCGGTAGTTAATTTTGTAACCTGTGGCTTTTTCAAGCTCAGCATCCATCAAGATGCGCCATGGCAGTTGCATGTCTTGGTGGCCAAAGGTCACTTCCTTTTTTGCTTGCGCAAAAGCAGAGACCATACCCACAGCCACGAGCAAGCCGGCCAGAGTTTTCGAAAGAACGGGGAGCACAGATTTTTTCATAAGGGTCCTTCAATTAAAAAATGAGCGTATCGATGTACGGGAACTCATGCTACGCCTGCTCACACAACATTAACGCATGAGCTTATGAGTTTGTACGCTGGCTTCGTTTGGGAGTAGAGCCAGTTGAATGCCTTTATAGTGCCAGTTAAGCCGCGTAAACTGCACTGGACTGGTGCCAAACAAATGCGCAATTTGGTGCATTTTTCATTGGTAATGCGTCTAAAGCCGAGATCAAAAACACCGGCGATATGTGTCACGACAAAAGAATGCGGTTACGGGTTTATCCCTAGGAGAAAATGCAAGCATGAAATTTGATTTGAACGCCTGGCTGCCCTTCTTGCGGTGGTGGCCGCGCGTGAATCGCACGACCACACGCGCTGACCTTATCGCGGGATTAACCGGTGGATTGATATTGGTACCGCAAGGCGTGGCCTTTGCCACGATTGCAGGTATGCCTCCGGAGTACGGTTTGTATGCGGCGATGTTGCCAGCCGTCATTGCTGCGTTGTGGGGCTCGTCCTGGCATTTGGTATCAGGCCCAACGACGGCTATTTCGATTGTGGTTTTTGCCACCATGAGTCCTTTGGCGGAGGCTGGCAGCGCTGCTTATGTGCAACTGGTCTTGTCGCTGACTTTTTTGGTTGGCGTGTTTCAGTTGTTGCTCGGCGTGTTTCGGTTTGG
>JBAXOC010000206.1:0-3522 GCA_037133455.1 Comamonadaceae bacterium
TTCCCGGCCCGTAAATGCCCTTGAAACCCGCTTCGTAAAGCATGTCGTAGTCTTGACGCGGAATCACTCCACCGACAAAAACAATAATGTCATCAGCCCCTTGTTTTTTGAGCTCGGCAATGATGGCGGGGACCAAGGTTTTATGGCCTGCGGCCAAAGTGCTCACGCCCACGGCATGGACATCGTTCTCAATCGCTTGGCGGGCGCATTCTTCAGGGGTTTGGAACAGCGGGCCCATGTCCACATCGAATCCCAAATCTGCAAATGCGGTGGCAACTACTTTGGCACCGCGGTCATGCCCATCTTGTCCGAGCTTGGAAATCATCACGCGGGGACGCCGGCCGTGGGCAGCGGCGAAGGCAACAATGTCGGCTTTGAGTTGGTTCCAATAGTCCATGGTGTCCCCTGGGTGGCTTGCATCTTCATAGGCCGCAGCGTACACACCGCTGACCTTTTGCGTATCGGCACGGTGGCGGCCAAAGGCTTTTTCTAACGCGTCACTCACCTCGCCTACCGTCGCGCGGAGTCGAATGGCCTTGATACTCAGGTCTAGCAAATTGCCTTCTTTATGGCCAGCGGCAAAGGTTAAGGCTTCTAAGGCCTGCGTCACCGCTTTCGTGTCCCGGTTTTTCTTGATGGTTTTGAGTCTTGCGATTTGCCCTTCACGAACGGCGACGTTGTCAATATCACGGGCGTCAATCGCATCTTCGGTTTTTAACTTGTATTTATTCACCCCCACGATCACATCTTGGCCGCTGTCAATACGGGCTTGCTTTTCTGCCGCTGCCGCTTCAATTTTTAACTTAGCCCAACCGCTGTCAACCGCCTTGGTCATGCCGCCCATGGCTTGGACTTCTTCGATGATTTTCCAAGCCGCATCGGCCATATCTTGGGTGAGCTTTTCCATCATATAGCTGCCCGCCCATGGGTCAATCACGTTGGTAATGTGGGTCTCTTCTTGAATAATGAGCTGGGTATTGCGGGCAATACGCGAGCTGAACTCGGTGGGCAACGCGATCGCTTCATCAAAGCTATTGGTGTGCAGGCTTTGCGTTCCACCAAACACCGCCGCCATCGCCTCAACCGTGGTTCGTACGATATTGTTGTAGGGGTCTTGCTCGGTCAAACTCCAGCCGCTGGTTTGGCAATGGGTTCGCAGCATCAGGCTCTTTGGGTTTTGGGCGTTAAAGCCCTTCATGATCCGACACCAAAGCAAGCGTGCCGCTCGCATTTTGGCAACTTCTAAATAGAAGTTCATGCCAATCGCCCAAAAGAAACTTAAGCGACCCGCAAACGCATCGACGTCCAATCCTGAATCAATTGCTGTTTTTACATACTCTTTGCCATCGGCCAGCGTAAAGGCCAACTCCAAAGCTTGGTTGGCTCCCGCTTCTTGCATGTGGTAGCCAGAGATCGAAATCGAATTGAACTTCGGCATATGCTTGGCCGTGTAGCCAATGATGTCGCCAATGATGCGCATGCTCGGCTCAGGCGGATAAATGTAGGTGTTACGCACCATGAACTCTTTCAGAATATCGTTCTGAATCGTCCCTGAGAGCATGTCTTGACTCACGCCTTGCTCTTCAGCGGCCACGATATACCCGGCCAAAACCGGCAAAACAGCGCCATTCATGGTCATAGACACTGACACTTTGTCCAACGGAATCTCGTTGAACAAAATTTTCATGTCTTCGACCGAGTCAATCGCGACGCCGGCTTTCCCTACGTCGCCGGTCACACGCGGATGGTCGGAGTCATAACCTCGGTGGGTGGCTAGGTCAAACGCGACGGAGACACCTTGTCCGCCTGAGGCCAAGGCTTTTCTGTAAAACGCATTGGATTCTTCAGCAGTTGAAAAGCCTGCGTATTGGCGAATTGTCCAAGGCCGCACGGCATACATCGTGGCCTGCGGTCCCCGCAGATAAGGTTCAAAGCCAGGCAAAGTGTCCGCGTGGGCTAAATCGGCAGTGTCAGCCGCCGTATACAAAGGCTTCACGGAAATGCCATCGGGCGTCACCCAGTTGAGCGCTTCTACATTCCCACCGGGAGCCGATTTGGCAGCCGCTTTGGCCCACGCATCAAGGGTTGCGGATTTGAATTCAGGGGTCTTTGCGGTCATAGCGTTTTCACTTTGGTCGGGTTGCAGCGGTCATCTGAAATACTGGTTGCCAGTTTACATTATTTATAATTATTGATTCAAAATATGAATTGCAGCTTACAATTTCAACCCATGCAAGCCAAAACCAGCGCATTAACCGCTTTACCCTCTCTCTCACCCCGTGCCTTGTACGAGGAAGTGGCGGAGTTATTGCGCCAGCGTATTTTTAAGCGGGAAATGGAACCGGGGACTTGGATTGACGAGCTCAAACTGGCGCAGGCCTACGGGATCAGCCGCACGCCTCTGCGCGAAGCCTTGAAAGTACTGGCGGCTGAAGGACTGGTCACCATGAAGGTGCGCCGGGGCGCTTATGTGACGGAAGTTTCAACAACGGATATGGCTGATGTGTACCACTTGCTGAGCCTCTTAGAGAGCGATGCGGCGGGTGTGGTGGCTCAAAAGGCCAATGAGTCCGAGTTGACCGATCTTAAAAATCTACACGCCGAACTTGAAGCGGCTGCCTTGCCTGGTGTGAGCAACGCAGACCAATTTTTTGCGATCAATGAGCGTTTTCATATGCGGCTGCTCGAAATCGCCAACAACCGCTGGCGCGATCAAATGGTCGCAGACCTGCGCAAGGTGATGAAGTTAAACCGCCACAACTCCTTACTCAAAAGCGGGCGCATGCAAGAGTCACTCAGCGAGCATCGGGCCTTGATGGTTGCGCTAGAAAAACGCGATGCGGGTTTGAGTGTGAAAAAGATGCAAGCGCACTTTGCCAATGGCTTGGAAGCAGCGGCCTGATCCTCTTGTTAGATTACTTCCCGCGTATCCACTGAAACTTCGGCACCCAGCCTTAAAGCCTCTCGCGCGATGAAAAGGACCTCCTGCGGAGGAAGCGGTTTGAGTTTGTGGTTACTCCAAACTTGCCTCCACAAACGAGCGCCGCGCTGCCCATGGTAAAGACCCAGCATATGCCGAGCGATGGCATACCAAGGGCATCCGTCTTCCTTGAACGCACGCTCCATATAGGCGACCATCGCCTCCTCAATCCCTTCACGCGTAAGGGGGCGCATCGCCTCCCCATAAAACTCGGAGTCCCAGGAAGTCATCAGCCAGGGGTTGTGGTACGCGGCTCGCCCCACCATCACGCCGTCCGCGTGTTGTAAATGCTCGGTGATTTGGGCATTAGTGGTAATACCCCCGTTCACTGAAATAATTAAATTGGGAAAGTCACGCTTGAGTTGGTAGGCCAATTCATATCGCAAGGGCGGAATTTCGCGGTTCTCCTTGGGCGACAGGCCTTGCAACCAGGCGTTACGGGCGTGGACACTGAAACCCCGGCAACCCGCATCACTCACCTGCCCCACAAAATCACGAACGAAGTCATAGCTTTCATCTTGGTCCAAGATGAAAGCTATGGC
>JBAXOC010000207.1:0-3514 GCA_037133455.1 Comamonadaceae bacterium
AGGCCTCGCAAATCGATGTCCCGGCGCCCACAGTAAGCTCCGCGCCCTTAGGGCAGTATTCGGAGTGCGGCAAAATTTTGATGATGGGCATAACGCTGGTTTCTTTAATCGTGAAAATTTTTAGATCGTGTCGATATTTTTACCTGCCAAGGCATTGGCAATACCGCGGTTCATACGCATTGCGGCAAAGGCTTCGGTAGCGTTAGCCAAGGCTTTGGTGCCTGACTCAATATCTACAGCCACATCAGAAGTTGAAATCTGACGCAATTTTTCCATCGCCACATCAATGCTTGTGCGCTCGCTCAGAGAAAGCAAATCACCATCCGCAGAAAGTGCGCTTTGGGTTGCCAGCAGCATCCGCTGCGCATCAACGCGGGCCTCTACCACCGCCCTCGCCCGCATATCGGACTCGGCCGTCGTGAAACTGTCTTTGAGCATTTGGGCAATTTGATCGTCGCTTAAACCGTAGGAAGGCTTGACGTCAATTTGGGCTTCTACGCCGCTGATTTGTTCTTTTGCTGAGACTTGAAGCAAGCCGTCCGCATCCACCGTAAAAGTCACGCGAATGCGCGCAGCACCGGCGGCCATAGGCGCAAACCCGCGCAGCTCAAAACGGGCCAAGCTTCGGCAGTCAGCGACCAAGTCGCGCTCGCCTTGCAAAACATGGAGTGCGAGGGCCGTTTGGCCGTCTTGGTAGGTCGTGAAGTCTTGGGCCATGGCCGTGGGAATGGTTTGATTGCGCGGAACAATCCGCTCGACCAGACCGCCCATGGTTTCAATCCCTAAGGACAAAGGAATCACATCGAGCAACAACAAATCACCCGAAGGATTGTTGCCAGCCAATTGGTTGGCTTGAATAGATGCTCCCAAAGCCACGACTTCATCAGGATTAAGGTTGGTTAAAGGGGTTTGCTCAAAAAACTCGCCCACGGCTTTTTGTACCTGTGGCATCCGAGTTGAGCCACCCACCATGACAACGCCTTTGATATCGGGTTTGGATAATTTTGCATCGCGCATCACTTTGCGCAGCGCTTGCAGGGTTTGCGCAGTGAGCGCCGCAGTAGCATCTTCAAACTGGGCTCGGTTCACAGACAGATCCATTCGCCCAACCGAGAGTTCTAACTCCACGGGCGCTATATCGTTTGCAGACAAGGCTTCTTTACACGCCCGCGCAGCTGCGAGCACGGCCGCTTGGTCTTCTAGGCTGTTTATCTTCAAACCGCTTTGGGCGAGAAAGACGTCAACCAAAGCGCGGTCGTAATCGTCACCGCCTAGAGCGGAGTCGCCCCCGGTGGCCAAGACTTCAAACACACCGGCGCTTAAACGCAATATCGAAATATCAAAGGTTCCGCCACCCAAGTCATACACCGCATAAATACCTTCGGCTGCGTTGTCGAGTCCGTAGGCAATCGCAGCGGCGGTCGGTTCGTTGATTAAACGCAAGACGTTGATGCCGGCTAACTGGGCTGCGTCTTTGGTGGCTTGGCGCTGCGCATCATCGAAGTAAGCAGGAACCGTAATCACCGCGCCATAGATGTCGTCGTCAAAACTATCTTCCGCCCGAAAGCGCAGCGTCGCCAAAATTTCAGCACTGACCTCCACCGGGCTTTTTTCTCCCGCAATCGTTCGAACTTTGACCATGCCCGCCGAATCTGCCAAAGCGTAAGGCAAGCGGTCTGCGTGGGTGACATCTGCAAGACCGCGCCCCATCAAGCGCTTAACGGAGGCAATTGTGTTGCCGGGGTCTATGGTTTGGTGATCTAAGGCGTCAAAACCGATCTGGCGGCGGGTCGCGTCAAGGTAGCGAACTACGCTAGGTAACACCACATGCCCTTGGGCATCCGGCAGACATTCGGCAACGCCATTGCGCACGGCGGCGACTAACGAATGGGTTGTTCCTAGATCAATACCGACAGCGATTCGACGCTCGTGCGGGTTGGGCGACTGCCCGGGTTCAGAAATTTGTAAAAGCGCCATGGGTCTAACTATTCAAAAGCGTCAAAGCGCTGGGCGAGGTCTTCGCTAAATTTATCAATAAACATAAGGCATCGAACCACCGATACCGCTTGCGCATAGTCATGCTGCGCATCCAGCAGATTTTCACATTGTTGCAGCAGTGTTTTTTCTGCCGACGCCACATCAGCCGATAAAGCCTCTAGGGCAGAAGCAGAGGTAGCCTCTTCGAGATCTTCCCGCCATTGCATTTGCTGCATTAAAAATGCTTTGGGCATGGCGGTGTTGCTGTGGGCGTTCACGGGCGAGCCTTGCAGCTCACACAGATAGGCAGCCCGCTTGAGGGGATTTTTCAGTCGCTGGTAAGCCTCGTTGATGCGCACCGACCACTGCATCGCCACGCGCTTGGCGGCTGCGCCTTGGGCAGAAAATTTATCGGGGTGGGCTTCGCGCTGCAAAGCCTTCCAGCGTGTATCTAGGGCAACAAGGTCTTGGGCAAACTTTTGCGCAAGACCAAATAACTCAAAATCATTGCTCTGAAGATTCACACCCGAAACGACTCACCGCAGCCACATTTATCGCGCTCGTTGGGGTTATTGAAACGAAAGCCTTCGTTCAAACCCTCTCGGACAAAATCAAGCTCTGTGCCGTCAATGTAGGCCATGCTTTTGGGGTCCACCAATACCTTGACGTTGTGCCCTTCGAACACCACGTCTTCAGGCATGAGTTCATCGACATACTCAAGCTGGTAAGCCAAACCCGAGCAACCCGTGGTTCTCACTCCCAAGCGCACGCCTACGCCCTTGCCACGTTTGGCAAGGTAACGGGTGACGTGCCGCGCTGCGGCTTCTGTCAGGGTAACGGCCATATCAGTTCAGGTGTTTCTTTTTGTAGTCGTCAACAGCGGCTTTGATTGCGTCTTCCGCAAGAATCGAGCAGTGAATTTTCACCGGTGGCAAAGCCAGCTCTTCAGCAATCTGGCTGTTCTTAAGCGCCGCCGCTTCGTCAAGCGTTTTTCCTTTGACCCATTCGGTGACCAAGGAGCTCGACGCGATGGCCGATCCGCATCCGTAAGTCTTGAAGCGTGCATCTTCAATCACGCCGGTTTGTGGATTGACCTTGATCTGCAGTTTCATCACGTCCCCGCAGGCGGGCGCACCAACCATACCGGTACCAACGCTGTCGTCACCTTTTTCAAAGCTGCCGACGTTGCGGGGGTTTTCGTAGTGGTCAACTACTTTGTCTGAATAAGCCATGGTGTTTTTACCTCTTCAATTCGTTTTAATTCAATAACTTAATGGGCAGCCCATTGGATGGTGGAAATATCAATTCCCTCTTTGTACATATCCCACAGCGGACTTAAATCGCGCAGCTTAGCAACGTTGAGTTTGATCGTTTCTACGGCGTAGTCAATTTCCGCTTCGGTTGTCCAGCGGCCAATCGTCATGCGCAGGCTGCTGTGCGCTAATTCGTCACTGCGCCCCAAAGCCCGAAGCACATAACTGGGCTCCAAGCTGGCAGACGTACACGCCGAGCCGCTGCTTACTGCCAAACCTTTGAT
>JBAXOC010000208.1:0-3503 GCA_037133455.1 Comamonadaceae bacterium
ATCAAAATGCTGCACTCGGGGCGGCCCAAGTTGTGCTTTAAGTGGTGCTTGATTCGCCCTGCTTCGCACATGCCACTGGCCGAAATAATGATCGCACCAGAACGCACGGTGTTAAGCGCCATCGATTCAACAACATCGGTGACGTAATGCATTGTTGGCAAGTTTTTGCCTTGCGATTGCCACTGCGAGATGCGGTGGGCTTCTGCATCAAACAACTCAAAATGCTTTTGGGTGATTTTTGTCACCGCCACGGCCATCGGTGAATCTACGTAAACATTGAGATGGCTTAACCTGCCTTGCTCAGTGAGTTCATGCAAGTGGTAGATCAACTCTTGGGTGCGACCGACTGCAAACGCAGGAACAATCACGTTGCCCCGGCGGCGGAGAATCGTGTCTTCTACTACGTCTGCTAATTCGTCCAAAGTTGCGGGCAGGTCTTTGTGGTCGCGGTCTCCGTAAGTGGATTCGATCAGCAAAATATCGGCTTCTGCGATACGCGTGGGGTCGCGCAGGATGGGCCGACCGGGTTGTCCCAGATCGCCCGAGGCCACAATTTTTCGGGTCTGGTTTCCTTCGGTGACCCAGATTTCCAAAATCGCAGAACCCAAAATATGGCCCGCATCGTGAAAGCAGCACGACACGTTGGGATGCGGCTGAAACTTTTTTTCATACGCAATTGGTTCCAACAACTCTAAGCTGTCCTTGGCATCTTGCACGGTATAAAGCGGGCCCAGCGCCTCAACGCCATGGCGGCGTCTGCCACGTTCTGCGTCAGACTCTTGAATATGCCCGCTATCAGGCAGCATGACCCCAAGTAAATCCACCGTTGCCCGCGTTGTATAGATCGGACCCTTAAATCCTTGCAAAGCCAACTTAGGCACCAAGCCGCTGTGGTCAATATGGGCGTGGGTTAACAGGACGAAATCAATCGAGCGCGGATCGAATGCAAATGGCGTGTGGTTGCGCAGTGGCGCATCGCGCCCCCCCTGCACCATGCCGCAGTCAATTAAAAAACGGCATTGCTGCGTCTCAATCAGGTAGCAAGAACCTGTGACTTCACGGGCCGCACCTAAAAAGGTTAACTTCATCTCAAAATCCCACAAAAGAGACCAAAAAGAAGGGTCAAGTTTGCCGGGATAGCAAGGGATGCGTCTTGCGCTAGATCATGTTTCTACTATTTAAAGATCAGGTATATTGCAAAAAATAACAACGAGCAGGCTGCAGGAGACAAACCATAGCCCAAGCAAGTCAGACCGAAGAGACGACCCCACGCTGCGGCATCTTGGTGCGCGCAAGCGCGCAGAGCCCTGCCCTTTTGACATGCGATGCGGTTTTAAGACCCTTTAACGCCTTAGACCTTGAGCCGTGGATTGTGCTCACGCACGGCGAGGACGACGCGGGCCCCTTTTTGCAATTGAGTCTCCTCTCTGGCCCCAAACAAGCGTGGGCACCCGACTTTAATACGCTGCATATTTGTCAGACGCTTCACCTTGACACGGCCAGTTCGCACCATGACTTGCTTCGTGAAATTGTGATCACGCTGCTCTTAGGGCCCCAGTGTGTGGAGTTTCCAAGTTTGCAAGAGTGGCACTCGGCGGTAAAGATTCGGGCGAACATTGTTGTTGCAGCGCGCAACACCCAACTGGCTTTTAATACCCACGCTTTAGACCGCCCCCTAGATTGCTGGCGTTATGAAGAAGACATTGGCTTTATTTTGTTACCAGAAGTGTCTTTAATTACGGCCTTAACCAAAGCCACCCAGCCCGCAGTGTCTGGCAGCCTGTTTGCTTTTTCTTGTTACCGGGCGACTGAATACGTGATCTTGCTGGGGATTGCGCAAGAACTTGTCCATTGCAACCCGGGCTTGTTATCGCAAATACAAGACCTTTGGCGCACAGGCCCAATTGTTTCTGGCGCTTTTCACAGCGTGTTCTTACAAGAGCACGGAACCATGGAAGCCCCTTTGCCGGCGACGTATTTTGTGCCTGGAGACCGAGTTTGGTTTCGCAACCCGGATGCGACATCGTCTGAGGCCTCTGGGTTTGAGGGCTCATGGGTGGTGTATTTGGGGGACGGCTTATTCAGCAATTTTTGGAAGTACCAGCAACCCTATTCGCTGGCACAAAAATGCGTCGAGATTTACCACTGGCGACACGGCCTTTACATCGACAGCGAAGGCGATGAGCGCATCGATGAAGACCGGATTGCCCCGCAGATTGAAGCCTGTTTGCAAAATCCGGCGGAACTCGCCCTGCTGCTTAAAAAAATGCAGCGCTTTAGGGAGGCACGCGGCGTTTACACCGAAGCCGGAGGTTGCATGGACACCACGCGGGAATTTTCGCGCTGGGTGTGCCCGGGAAGCAGCGACATCGTCCTGCCCGTTCGCTAACCCGGAGGTTTTATTTCTTTAAGGCCAAGCGCATTTGGTCAATCACGCCCTTGTAATCGGGCTTGCCAAAAATAGCGCTGCCCGCCACAAAGGTGTCGGCGCCTGCGTCAGCAACGCGGCGAATGTTGTCTGTCTTGATGCCGCCATCGACTTCTAGGCGGATCTCTTTGCCGCAGGCGTCGATGCGTTTGCGAACCGCTTCAATTTTGCGAAGTGCGGAATCAATAAAGCTTTGCCCACCAAAGCCGGGGTTGACGCTCATGATCAAAACCAAATCAATATCCTCAATCACCCAATCTAAAACATCCAAAGGCTCTGCGGGGTTAAAGACCAAGCCCGCTTTAACGCCCTTGGAGTGAATGGCTTGAATGCTGCGGTGCACGTGGCCTGAGGCATCGGGGTGAAAACTAATCAGGTCTGCGCCCGCCTCGGCAAACGACGCTGCGAGCGCATCCACCGGCGCAACCATCAGGTGGACATCAATCGGAACGGCCACGCCCGCAGCGGTCTTGGCGTGGGGTTTGAGCGCTTGGCAGACCATGGGGCCGAAGGTGAGGTTGGGAACGTAATGGTTGTCCATCACGTCAAAGTGAATCCAATCGGCACCGGCGGCAATGACGTTTTTGACTTCCTCGCCCAAGCGGGCAAAGTCGGCAGAAAGAATAGAGGGGGCAATGCGGTAGGTCATAGGGGAATGGAATTAAAAGGGATTTGGGCTGACTTCGTATCTTCGCCCATTTTCGCAGGTAGCATTGGGCTATGTCCAAGCCTTCTTTTGTTTACCAGTTTCGCGTTGATGTCGTCCCCCTTTACTTGGCCGAGCAATCGTCGCCCGAGCAAGGGCAATACCTGTTTTCATACAGCATCACGATCACCAATACCGGCCAAATCCCTGCCCAATTGATCTCCCGAACCTGGAACGTCAATGATGCCAACGGCCACACAGAAAAGGTCAAAGGCTTGGGCGTGGTGGGCCACCAACCGCTGCTCAAACCCGGGCAGTCTTTTGAATACACCAGCGGCACCCGCTTACGCACCCCCACCGGAACGATGCATGGCAGCTTTTTTTGCGTAGCCGAAGACGGCGAGAAGTTTGATGTTGACGTTCCCATGT
>JBAXOC010000209.1:0-3494 GCA_037133455.1 Comamonadaceae bacterium
GGCTGTTCATGGGAGTTGAAATCACAGTAAGGGCATTTTTTTAAACACCAAGGCAAATGCACATACAAAGATAAGGGTGGCAAGGCCGATAACTGCAAGGTGCCCGGGCGCATGAAGTGTGTAATGTCGTTGGGCTCCTCGGCGGAGACCGCGGACAGGATAGGAACGATAGGAGTCATGCAACCCAGTCCTATGCGCTTAGCCAGCGCTCGCGCATGAGTGCCACCATGGCTTTTGCGGCCCGGCCGCGGTGGCTATTGGCATTTTTTACGTCTACCGGCAACTCCGCAAAGGTTTTCTGAAACTCAGGAATCCACATCACAGGATCAAATCCAAAACCATTAGTTCCAATCGGCGAACGGGTAATTTCACCCACCACGCGCCCGACAGCGACCAAGGGCTCCGGGTCTTCCACAGAACGCACAGCGACCAACGTACTAACCAAGGCCGCGCGACGTAGCATCACATTTTGCAGTTGCTCAAGCAAAGCGACTACATTGTTGTCATCTCCTTTGGGGTAACCGTGTTGCGTGGCGTAGTAGGCGGTATCAACCCCTGGCAAGCCTCCAAAAGCATCCACACACAAACCCGCATCGTCGGCCAGCGCCGGCAAGCCGGTATGGTGCGCCGCATTACGCGCTTTAGCCAACGCGTTTTCTAAAAAAGTACGGTGCGGCTCAGGGGCCTCTGGCACGCCTAAATCGCCTTGGCACACCAAGGTACAACCCAGAGGCGCAAACAAGGCTTGCAACTCTGCGAGCTTGCCAGCGTTGTTCGAAGCGAGGACTATTTTCATGAGGTAGGAAATTAAGCCAAAGGCTGCGCCAAGGCTTTTTGTTGCAAGGCCATCAACTCCACAATGCCGTTTTCAGCCAAATGCAGCAATTGGTCCATCTCTGCGCGAGAAAATGCTGCGCCTTCGGCTGTACCTTGAACTTCAACAAAATGTCCCGCGCCTGTCATCACGACGTTCATATCGGTATCGCAATCGGAGTCTTCGGTGTACTCCAAATCGAGCAAAGGCGTGCCTTGCACAATGCCCACCGAAATTGCAGCAACGGCAGAAATAATGGGCGACTCCGTGATCTTGCCGTGGGCAAGCAAAAAGTTCACGGCGTCTTGGGCCGCTACAAACGCCCCGGTAATTGCAGCGGTTCGGGTGCCGCCGTCGGCTTGAATAACATCGCAATCCAAAGCAATGGTGCGCTCACCCAGCTTTTTTAAATCAAACACCGCCCGCAGCGATCGGCCAATCAGACGTTGAATTTCTTGGGTGCGTCCGCTTTGTTTGCCCCGAGCGGCTTCACGGTCGCTTCGGGTATGTGTTGCGCGGGGCAACATGCCGTACTCGGCGGTCACCCAACCTTCGCCGCTGCCGCGTTTATGAGGCGGGACGCGCTCTTCTACTGAGGCGGTACACAACACTTTGGTGCCACCAAACTCAATCAAAACTGAGCCTTCGGCGTGAACGGTATAGCCCCGGGTGATGCGCACCGGGCGCAAAGCATGGGCGGCGCGGGCGCCACTGCGAATAAATTGGGTCATAAGAAGCCTTTCAATGGGAATTGGGCCAATTATCGATGCATCGCCCTCACGCAATAGGCAATAAGGCGGTTATTCTTGGCGCAGTTTATTGTTCCAAGGATGTAAGACATGCCGGTTTTCAGTATGACGGGCTACGCCAGCGCGCAGCACAGCTCAGCCAACAGCACCGAACAGGCCAACCTGCCCACGGCCCAATTGGGGTTAGAGATTCGCTCGGTCAACAGCCGCTTTTTAGACCTCACATTCAAACTTCCCGAAGACCTTCGGCAGTTTGAACCGGCTTTACGCGATCTGCTCAGCGCCCAATTGAAACGTGGAAAAGTCGAGGTTCGGGCGTCTATTGAGGTTCAAAATGCCAACAGTGTGAGCGACCCTTCCCCCAAACTCTTGCAACGCCTCAACGCGGTTCAAGACAACGTGAAAGCCTGGCTGCCCTTAGCCAATGCCTTGAGCGTGGCCGACGTATTGCGACTCGCTGCAAGCGAACAGTCCAGCCACCGAGATTGGAGCCAAGACCTGATTCCCTTGGCAGAAACTGCGCTAAAAGCCTTGTTGGCGGCCCGCCAGCGTGAAGGCGCAAGACTCGGAAAAATGCTGCTGGATCACATTGCCCAGCTTCGAACATTGGCTGAAAAATCGATTCCCTTGGTGCCCCAACTTGTTGCGCAGCAACGCCAGCGCTTTCTAGAACGATGGAAAGAGGCCATGGCGCTTACCGATGGCAGCGCCCTGCCTGAGGCCGCACAAGACCGGGCGCTGACAGAGGCCACCGCATTTGCGATTCGCATTGACGTTGCCGAAGAACTCACCCGGCTGAACTCGCACTTGGACGAGTTAGAACGTTTGATCAAAAAAGGCGGCGAGATTGGCAAACGGATGGACTTTTTAATCCAAGAACTGCACCGCGAAGCCAACACCATGGGCTCCAAATCAGCGGCCTTGGAGCTCACCCATATTTCAGTGGACATGAAGGTATTGATCGAACAAATGCGCGAACAGGTACAGAACATAGAATAGACCGACTTTTAGCCAACCGTTACTCCCTTTATGGACTACCCCGGAAACCTCTTTGTTGTAGCTGCCCCCAGCGGTGCGGGCAAGTCCAGCCTGGTTCGCGCCTTGCAAGAGCTCGATTCCCACGTTCAACCCTCGGTTTCACACACCACACGCGCTCCCCGAGGGCAAGAGAAACATGGGCGTGAGTACTTTTTTGTGTCTGAGCAAGAATTTGACGCGATGATCGCCGCCGATGCGTTTGTAGAGTGGGCCCACGTGCACAGCCACCGTTACGGCACCTCTAAAAAAGCCATCCAAGAACGCATGGAACAAGGCGCCGATGTCATTTTGGAAATTGACTTCCAAGGCGCGATTCAAATCAAACAAACGTTTTCTAACGCCGTCTGTATTTTTGTGCTGCCTCCAAGCTGGGAAGAGCTTCGCGCTCGCCTAGAACGCCGAGGCGAAGATGCCACTGAAACTATCGAATTGCGCATGAAAAATGCCGCGGTTGAGGTTGCCCAAGCCCAAAAGTTTGACTTCGTTATAATCAACGAGTTGTTTGACCGGGCGCTTTTTGATTTAAAAGCAATCGTTCACTCCCAACGGCTCAAGTTTGCAGCGCAGCGCCGCGCAAGGGCCGCTACTTTCCAAGCGCTCAATATCCCCTAGTTTTTCGGAGAATTTTATGGCCCGTATTACCGTCGAAGACTGCCTTGAGCAGATCCCTAACCGCTTCCAATTGGTTCTTGCTGCCACCTACCGCGCCCGCATGCTCAACCAAGGCCACACGCCAAAAATTGAAAGCAAGAACAAACCCTGTGTAACCGCCTTGCGTGAAATTGCAGCGGGTAAAGTGGGTATTGAAATGTTGAAAAAAGTACCGCTGTAAAGCCCCCTTTTTTCATAGCAAAAAGGCCCACGCGTTATCCGTAGGGCCTTTTTTTATTGAC
>JBAXOC010000210.1:0-3451 GCA_037133455.1 Comamonadaceae bacterium
CATCAAAACCAGTGGGCTGGCCATCGGCAGTTTTGAAGGTGAACGGCTCGTAAGTCGGGTCAATTGCGACTTTGAGTTCTACCGGAGCAGCAACAGCTGGAGCAGCGGCGGGCGCAGCCGGTGCGGCTTCTTCTTTTTTGCCACAAGCGGCAAGCAAGGCGATCACGCTCAGGCTAAGTAGTAGTTTTTTCATCAATGAATCCTTGAATTAGCCAGAGCTCGGGGCTAGGCAGGTGAATAAAAATAGTCGACCCGCTTATTCTAAGGTCAGCTTGCCCCAAAAACACCGCTTCAAGAGGGCGTTCATACTGGGGTTTGTACCGGGGCTACGGTAACGCTGGGCAAAATTTTCACGCCCCCTTAATTTCTGGCTTTTCCGGGTCGGCCTCAAACCATTTCAAGCAGTACCCTTGAAACCCGTACTGCTAAGCATGAAACCGTAAAATCCCTCTTTCCCCAAGGTTTGAACTTTTCTCATGAACGCCCCTGTTGACGTCTCTTTTTTCGCGCGTGCTGCCAAGCCCCTTGGGAGCTATCGCAAGTACTGGGCTTCGCGTTTTGGAACTGCGCCCTTTTTCCCGATGAGCCGCGCAGAGATGGAAAAGCTGGGTTGGGACAGTTGCGATATTGTTTTGGTAACGGGCGACGCATATGTCGACCACCACAGTTTTGGAATGGCCGTCATCGGTCGCATGCTCGAAGCCCAGGGGTTTCGGGTAGGAATCATCGCCCAGCCTGATTGGCAAAGTGCTGAGCCCTTCAAGGTTTTAGGTAAGCCCAATTTGTTTTGGGGTGTGACGGCGGGGAACATGGACTCCATGATCAACCGCTACACCGCTGATCGAAAAATTCGCAGCGATGACGCCTACACCCCCGGCGACATCGGTGGCAAGCGCCCCGACCGCGCCGCCATTGTTTACAGCCAACGCTGCCGCGAGGCCTTCAAAGACGTCCCGATTGTCTTGGGCGGAATCGAAGGAAGCCTGAGGCGCATCGCCCATTACGACTACTGGTCTGACAAGGTTCGCCGCTCGGTGGTGGTCGACGCTAAATGTGATTTGCTTTTGTATGGCAACGCTGAGCGCGCGATTGTCGAAATTGCCCACCGCTTAGCGGCCCGTGAACCCGTGCAAGACATCACCGATGTCCGCGGAACGGCCTTTGTGCGTCGTCCTGATGATGCCAGCGGCAAAGACTGGTTTGAGATTGATTCCACCAGCGTAGACGCCCCCGGACGGGTCGAAGCCCATGTCAATCCCTACATGACCACTTCGGAACAAGCGGCAGAGCAGGGCGCAACGTGTGAGCGCGAGGACCCGGCCGCGCAAGGGGCCCAAGAGACTGCTGCAGCGCCTGTGAAAACCATGCTTTTTGTCGCCAATCCCGCGCTCAAAGCCAAACTCAAAGTGCCACCGCGAGACCGCTCGGTGATTCGTCTTCCCAGTTACGAGCAGGTCAAAGCCGATCCCGTTTTATATGCCCACGCCAACCGGGTTCTCCACTTAGAAACCAACCCCGGCAACGCCCGGGCCTTGGTCCAGGCCCACGGAACAGGCATCACCGCCCGTGACGTTTGGATTACCCCACCACCTATTCCGCTCACGACAGCGGAGATGGACATGGTCTTTGACCTCCCCTACGCTCGCAGCCCGCATCCCAGTTACGCCGACGCCCAAGGAAGCCACGACGGCGAAACCAAAATCCCTGCGTGGGAGATGATCCGTTTTAGTGTCAACATCATGCGCGGCTGTTTTGGAGGATGCACGTTTTGCTCGATCACCGAGCATGAAGGCCGCATCATCCAAAGTCGCTCGGAAGACTCGGTGATCAAAGAGATTGAAGACATTCGCGACAAGGTCAAAGGCTTTACCGGAACCATTTCCGATTTGGGTGGCCCGACGGCCAATATGTACCGCTTGGGTTGCAAAACGCCTGAGATTGAAGCTGCGTGCCGTAAGCCCAGCTGCGTTTATCCCGGCATCTGCCAAAACCTAACCACAGACCACGGCCCGCTCATCAAAATGTACCGCCGCGGCAGAGCGTTGAGAGGGATTAAGAAAATTCTGATCGGCTCGGGCTTGCGTTATGACTTGGCTATCCAAAGTCCCGAATACGTGAAAGAACTGGTGCAACACCACGTCGGTGGTTATTTAAAAATTGCACCAGAACACACCGAACAAGGACCGCTAACCAAGATGATGAAGCCCGGCATTGGCTCGTACGACAAGTTCAAAACCTTGTTTGACAAATACTCCTTAGAGGCCGGTAAAAAGCAGTTTTTAATTCCCTACTTTATTGCCGCACACCCTGGAACCACCGACGAAGACATGATGCACTTGGCTGTTTGGTTAAAGAAAAACAGTTTTCGGGCCGACCAAGTGCAAACCTTTTACCCCAGCCCCATGGCCACGGCGACAGCGATGTACCACTCGGGGCGCAATCCTTTGAGAAAAATTCACCGCACCATTGAAAGCGCGGACGAGTCGGTGGATATCGTGCGCGGCGAGAAGCGCCGCAAATTACACAAGGCGTTTTTACGCTACCACGATGCCAACAACTGGCCGCTGTTGCGCGATGCGCTTAAAAGCATGGGTCGTGCCGATCTCATTGGTAACGGCAAACACCATCTGATCCCGACCTTTCAGCCATTGAATGACGGCGCTTACCAAAGCGCTCGGCGAAAAAACAGCACCCCCGTTGCAGGCCGTCTTTTGACCCAACACACCGGATTGCCGCCGCGTGTGACAGGTTCTGAAAAGAATACAAAGGCTCCCTTGCGCAAAGCGCGCTCAAGCCTCAAGCCCTAAATCCGTAAATCCGTAAATCCGTAAATCCGTAAATCCTGAGGCCAGCAGATAACGCTAGGGCGCAAGGGTGTACAGCGGAATGTCTTTGGCTGCGCCAATCGCTTCGAGTTGCTTGCGCGTTTTGCTTGCAAAAAACGCACTGCAAGCCGCGTGCGCTTCCTTGGAGAACATAGCTTGAATGTGAGAGCTGGCAAGCCCCGCCTCTTTGGCTAAAGCGGCCGCAAAATGGGGTTCTAGCGCGGCTACGGCAACGCGCCCGTCTTTGCATGCGTACATCCGGTAGCCTGCGTGTCCGCCGCCCACTGCGGCACCAGGAACGGTCAGGCCCCACGTGCGCGGTAAGGCCAGGTAATTTGCGGCGTCGCATAAGGCTACGGTAACCGCGACGCCTTTGCCGGTTTGTAATTGCTGTAAGCGCGCTTGTAAGACGGCTTCACTGGCCATCAACGAGCCGCCCATATCGGCGTACAAAGTGGGTGGGAGTTCCATGCCCTGAATCAGGCCGCTTTCTGCTAAATAGGTAAGGTCGTGGCCCGGTTCCTCAGCGCGGTCTCCGCTCGCACCAAAAATTTGCACCAAGGACAGGTGGGGGTGTTGGCGGTGCAATGTCTTCCAGTCGAGCCCGAGTTTGACCATGGCCGAGG
>JBAXOC010000211.1:0-3409 GCA_037133455.1 Comamonadaceae bacterium
CTGGAGGTACATCGGCAGACATGATCAATTTGACACGCCGGTCGTACAAGACGTCGATCAGCCACGTAAAACGCCGCGCTTCAGAGCCACGATTGACCGGCATGTAAGGAACATCACTTAACAAAACGGTACTGAATTGGCTCGCAATTTCAAGGTAATCATTTTGCGAGCGTGGCCCGCCACAAAGTGCTTTGAAATCAAACCACACGAGGCTTCCGGCGCGTCGGCGGGCTTGAATGTCGCGGGATTCAATATGCAAAATAGGATCTTCATCGCGGCACATCGCCAATTTCTCAAAGGCCTGGGTCATTGAAGCATCAGCAGCAGGACCGCCAGGGGTATGGTACAGATCGACCTGCTCCAATGTACGGCTTCGGTAGTCAACGCCGTTGTCCACACTGAGCACTTCCATCGTTTGGTTTAACAAGGCAATGGCTGGTAACACGCGGTCCCTGTGCATTCCCCCAGGGTATAAATCATCAGGTTTGAAATTAGACGTGGTGACAAAACCAACGCCATTGTCAAAAAGAGCCAAAAGCAGCCGATGCAAGATCATGGCATCGGTAATGTCGGCAACATGAAACTCATCAAAACAAATGAGTTTGTATTTTTCGGAAATTCTTTTACCCAATACATCGAGTGGATTGACCGTGCCTTGTAAATCATGCAATTCGCGGTGTACCTCGCGCATGAATTCATGGAAATGCAAACGCGTTTTCCGTTGGATTGGTACAGCTTCAAAAAAACAATCCATCAAAAAACTTTTACCCCGCCCCACCCCGCCAAACATGTAAACACCCCGTGGAATCGGTGGCCGATTGACCATTTTTTTGAGTGCGTTGGAGCGTTTACCTTTGTAGGCTGCCCACTCGGTGGCACAGCGCTCCAGGGCTTCGATAGCCCGCAGTTGTGCGGGGTCGCTTTGAAAGCCTCGAAGCGCGAGTTCTTTTTGGTAATTTTGAAGGACGGATGGGTACGCTGGCATAAGGGCTCTATTGTGCCTTGACAAGAAAAAAGCCCGATGTCACCAACGGGCTTTTTATTGAAGAAACGAAACGTAATTAGAAGTTCAAGGTACGCTTGTCCACCGCCAATGCAGCCTCTTTCGTTGCTTCTGACAGCGAGGGGTGTGCATGGCAAATGCGGGCGATATCTTCGGCCGAAGCCTTGAACTCCATCGCCACCACGGCTTCAGCAATCAACTCGGATACCTGTGGGCCCACCATGTGCACGCCCAAGATTTCGTCGGTCGTGGCATCAGCCAAAAACTTCACCATACCGGTGGTGTCGCCCAAAGCGCGTGCACGACCATTCGCGAGGAACGGAAACGTGCCAGCTTTGTAAGCCACGCCGTCGGCCTTGAGCTGCTGCTCGGTGCGCCCCACCCAAGCGATCTCAGGGCTGGTGTAAATGACCCAAGGAATGGTGTTGAAGTTCACATGTCCGTGTTGGCCCGCAATACGCTCGGCCACGGCAACGCCCTCTTCTTCGGCTTTGTGCGCGAGCATGGGGCCACGCACCACGTCGCCCACCGCCCACACGCCGGCCACGTTGGTTTTGCAATCGCCGTCCACCACAATGGCGCCACGCTCGTCGAGTTGCAGGCCAATGGCTTCAGGGTTCAAACCAATCGTGTTGGCCACGCGGCCAATCGAGATGATGAGCTTGTCAGCATCCAACACAATCGCTTCGCCTTTAGCATTGGTGTAGTTGACGGTGACGCCCTTTTTGCCGTTGACAATCTCGCCGACTTTCACGCCGAGTTCGATCTTCAAGCCTTGTTTGTCAAACGCCTTCTTGGCTTCTTTGGCGATTTGCTCGTCCACAGCGCCTAGGAATGTGGGCAGACCTTCGAGGATGGTCACATCAGCGCCCAGACGACGCCAGACAGAACCCATCTCTAAACCGATCACGCCTGAGCCGATCAATGCCAGCTTCTTAGGCACAACTCCCAAACGCAAAGCGCCGTCGTTGGACAACACGTTGACTTCGTCAAACGGGGTGCCGAGCAGTGCACGCGCGTTAGAGCCTGTTGCGATGATGATGTGCTTGCCGGTGATGACTTCTTCGGCCTTGCCTGCCACGTGGATGTCGTGACCGGCTTCGGTCGTTTTAACAAACGAGCCGCGACCATGGAAGAAAGTGATCTTGTTTTTCTTCAACAGGTACAAGATGCCGTCGTTGTTTTGCTTGACCACGGTGTCCTTGCGGGCCAGCATTTTGTTCACATCCATCTTCACTTCCGTGGCCGTGATGCCATGGTCTGCGAAATGGTGGTTGGCGTGGTCAAAGTGTTCGCTCGATTGCAGCAAAGCCTTAGACGGGATACAACCCACGTTGGTACAAGTACCGCCGGGCGCGGGGCCACCAGCTGCGTTTTTCCACTCGTCGATACAAGCGACTTGAAAACCGAGTTGTGCAGCGCGGATAGCTGCGATGTAGCCACCAGGGCCTCCGCCGATAACGACGACGTCGTATTGTTTAGACATTTGAATCTTTCAATTAGATATCGAACAAGAGGCGCGCTGGATCTTCCAGCGCCTCTTTCATCGCCACCAGGCCCAAGACAGCTTCTCGACCGTCAATGATCCGGTGGTCATACGACATAGCAAAGTAGTTCATCGGGCGAATCACGACTTGGCCGTTTTCCACCATGGCGCGGTCTTTGGTCGCGTGAACGCCAAGGATCGCAGATTGTGGTGGGTTAATGATCGGGGTCGACATCATGGAGCCGAAGGTGCCGCCGTTGGAGATGGAGAAAGTGCCACCGGTCATTTCTTCCAAGCCCAATTTCCCGTCACGGGCTTTGACACCGTATTCGGCGATTTTTTTCTCGATGTCGGCAAAACTCATTTGGTCGGCGTTGCGCAAAATAGGTACCACCAAACCGCGTGGCGAGCCCACAGCGATACCGATGTCAAAGTAGCCGTGGTAAACGATATCGTTGCCGTCCACCGATGCGTTGAGCACAGGGAACTTCTTCAACGCATGCACCGCGGCTTTTACGAAGAAGCTCATGAAACCCAGCTTGCAACCGTGTTCTTTTTCGAAACGCTCTTGCATGCGCTTGCGCATATCCATGACCGGGGCCATGTTGATTTCGTTAAAGGTGGTTAGGATGGCGTTGGTCGATTGCGATTGCAACAAACGTTCAGCCACACGGGCGCGCAGCCGAGTCATCGGAACGCGTTGCTCTGGGCGCTCGCCTAGATGGACAGAAGGGACTGACACTTGGGGCAGTGCCTTGGTTGGTACGCCTGTCGGAATCACGGACGTGGTGGATTGCGCGGCAGCGAGAAAATCGCCCTTGGTCACGCGGCCATCTTTGCCAGACCCTGACACCGATCCATTGGGCATGTTGTTATCGGCCATCAACTTAGCCGCCGAAGGCATCAACACACCAGCCTTG
>JBAXOC010000212.1:0-3399 GCA_037133455.1 Comamonadaceae bacterium
GTAGGCTCACTCATGGTTTGGCCTCTTTGCGTCGGTTGGCGGCTGCTTTGGCAGCCTCGGCACTTAATTGCTCTTTCATGGAGCGCGATGCGCGGACTTGCGACCCATCGGGAACGGAAGGCCGCGCCATAAACGTGTCAGCCTCAGCCATAGATACAAATGGGCCTGAGACCACAGCGAAACGGGGGCTGGTTTGGTTGGGCATATAGAGCGCAACAATGCGGGCGCGTTTTAAGGCCGGACGGCGCTTTAACCAAACGCCCGCATCTTGAAAACTCGCCAGCATGGCGTGTTGAACCACGTAACTGCCTTGCGGTAGCTGTTCAACCCAGGCGTGGCCGGATTTGGTTTGGACGCTGGGCCCAATAAAAACTTCTATCTCTTTTCCAGATTGCGTTGTGCCAGCTGGAGGTGCCGGTGTGAGGGCTGGAGCTTGCGCAGTGGCTGGCGCAGGCTTGCGGCTGTCGGTCGAGCTGATAACCACCTCTTGCGCGGCGGGGACGGGCACTGGGGCCGGCGCAGGCTTGGTTACAGCCACCGGAGCAGCTGGGGGCACAGGCGTTGCAGGCGAAGCAGGTGCTACGGTTGATGGCGCGGAAGCGGCAGGGGTGATTGGAGCGGCTACCACGGCTGCAGGGGCGACTTTAGGGGAAGAGGCAGCAGGAGCCGGGCTACTTGCCGCAGGCTGGGGTTTGGCCGCAATAAAGGGGTTGTCTCCCACCCGCAGTTTTTTCCAGATAGTAGACAGCTCAGAAGGCGAGGTCAGGCCACCGTACAACAGAGCCACGGCTGCGCCGCAGGTTGCCAAGAGTGCTGAGGCAACTCCAGCCCATTTCATTCGGGTGCGCCATGGGCTGGGCTCTGAGGATGTGCTGTCTTCTGTGCTGTGCGAATCGTCATCCAACCCGTCGGCTGCGGCGGGGTCGTAGGCGGCATTCAAAGCGCTTTGGGCGCGGGTTGCAGCCAATGCGGCCAAAGGTTTAGAGGGGAAGTAGGGCTCGGACGCCGAAATTTTTTGGAGCAAGGAGCTGACAACTCCTTCTCGGCCTTGGGCGCGTCCCATCTCGAGCATGGCGTCTTTTTGTTCCTGGGTGGGGGGTTCGATTTCCCAATTTAATATGCGCCGCCCAAAGGCGCTTAGCAGTTGTTGTTTTTTGCTTGCGGTGGTCAGCAGCATGACCACCCGAATATTGGCGCCTGGAAAGTTTTGAACCAAACGGGCCAGCAACTGAATTTCATGGTCTGGGAGGGCCGAGGCATCGTGCACGATCCAAATTTTGGGGTTGGCTACGCGGGCGGTGGCGTCTCGGGCGGAATCGACCGAAGAGCTGACCAATACGTCGTTAAAACGCGCTAGCAAGGCCTCTGCGCTGGCTGGGAAATAAACCTCTAAGGTAATTTGGGGCGCGGTATCGCGCAGCCGCTCCACCAGCAGCTTGCCGTAATGGTCTAACAGCGCGTCGTTGCTGCTGACCATGGCCAAACTCATACCGTCTTGTACCAGGGCCGCAACACAGCCTTCGAGGCGCAGGCGGTCTGCGTTGCGAAAGAATAAAGGGGGCAAATCGGTTAAACCGCTGTCGCCACCGTAGGAGTTCAAGTTCATGCGCTGGCCTTAGGAGAAAGGGGTTGTCCATTTGCATCGAACAGCATGGATGGCGGTATTTTAGGATTAGGCCGCTGCATCGGGTCAACTCCAGGGCGAACCTGCGCCAAGCTAAACACATACGCAATGACTTGGGCCACGGCGAAGTACAAGGTTTCAGGGATCGGTTGGTCTACTTCGGTAGTGAAGTACAGGGCACGGGCGAGTTGCGGCGCAGCAAAAATTTCGATGGAATGGGCCTTGGCCTCTTCGCGAATCCGCGCGGCGACAAAGTCTGCCCCTTTGGCTAGCATGATGGGCGCACCGTCGGCGGTGGGGTCATAGGCCAGCGCAATCGCAAAGTGTTCCGGGTTGGTAATGATGACGTCGGCTTCTTTGACTTTTTGCATCATGCGGGCCGTAGCCACTTCGCGCTGGCGACGGCGAATTTGCGCCTTCACTTCGGGGCGGCCTTCCATGTCTTTGTGTTCGTCGCGAATTTCTTGTTTGGTCATGCGCATGCGTTTCATGAACGCATAGCGCTGGTAAGGGACGTCAATCATGGCGATAAACACCAAGCTCAAAGTGAGCCAAAGGACCGATTCCAAAATCAACTTGCCCGCCATAGCAAGTGCGGGCTCAAGCGCCATCGATCCCAGTGAGATGAGTTCCGCAAAGTGATTGTTAATCAGCAAAAGTAAGACCGAGCCGATCAAAATGAATTTTGTAATGGACTTGAGCAACTCGATGGCTGCATTGGCGCCAAACATTTTTTTGATGCCAGATAGCGGACTGAGTTTTGAGAAATTGGGAAGAATCGCTTTCATTGAAAACAGAAATCCGCCCGTAGAACCCGCTGCCAAAATCGCTACTACTGCAGTGACCAGCATCAAGGGCAAAATCAACAAAAATCCATGGCCGATTTGTTCAAAAAATATCGCCGGGAGCAAGAAGGGGGAATCTAAGGATTTGCGGTCGAAGGTGAATCCGGCGGCAAAGTACACCGCGATTTGGCGAAACCAAATACCGCCCAAAGCCAAAAGCATCAGGACCGAGGTGATCATGACAGCCGCAGCAGGCAGCTCCATGGAGCGAGCGACTTGGCCTTCCTCGCGCGCTTTGGAAAGCTTGCGCGAGGTAGGTTCTTCGGTGCGGTCAGCGCTGTCTTCAGCCATGGTGTTTTACCGCCTTAAAGCTGGCCGAGTTGGCCGCGCACTTCGATAAAGCCTTGCAGCCAAAGCCACTCAATGCGAGCCCCCATGCTGGGCAGGGCCACCACCAAGATAAAAAATCCCGCCACGATCATGACGGGTAGACCCAAGGAAAAAATATTCAAACTCGGCGCTGCGCGAGTGACCACGCCCACGCCGATATTGATAAACAACATAGTGACCATCACGGGCAAGGCCAGTAACACCGCGCCCAAAAACACCATGGAACTCCATTTGACAAAGTGGGCCCAAGCGCCTGCGGTTAGCAAACCCTTGCCGATAGGCATGCTGGCAAAGCTGTCGACCACCAAGCCAAGCAACATCGCGTGCCCACCCAAACCCACAAAAATGAGCGTAGAAAAAATGAGCAAAAACTGAGAGATTACCGGCACGTTGCCCAAGTTCGGGTCCATCAAACTCGCCATAGACAAGCCCATGGCGGTGGACACCGATTGCCCAGCCAACACGATTGCGGCCGTAATGACCTGTAGGCTCAAGCCCATGATCAAGCCAATTGAAATTTGGTTAAAAACTTCGACCATTCCTGCGCCTGACACGGGGTCCAAGGCAGGCCAGGTAAACAAGGGATACACCATCCAAGTG
>JBAXOC010000213.1:0-3340 GCA_037133455.1 Comamonadaceae bacterium
CACTTTGATGAAGGAACTAAAACCCAAGCCACGGTGGGCGGCATGGTCGCGGCCGGGCTGAGCGGCCCGTCGCGGGCTACCGCAGGAGCTGTGAAAGATTTTGTCTTAGGCGTCCGGTTTATCAATGGGCGAGGCGAACACCTCACCTTTGGCGGCCAGGTCATGAAAAACGTGGCGGGGTATGACGTGAGCCGCTTGCTCGCGGGCAGTTGGGGAACCTTGGGCGTGATCACCGAGGTGTCGCTTAAAGTTTTGGCCTTTGCGCCCAGCGAAGCAACCTTGATGTGTGGCTTGCCGCAAGACAAAGCCTTGGAACTTTTGCACCGATGGGGTGGTCAGCCCTTGCCTTTGAATGCGAGTTGCTGGGTCCATGACACGACCGCCAGCCCGCCCCGTGATATTTTGTTTGTCCGTTTGCGTGGTGCAGCAGCAGCGGTACAAGCCGCTTTGGTTCGCATGCGCTCGGATGTTCAAGCGCTTAGCGGCGAAGCGGTTGTGATGGACAACGCGCAGGCCGGGCCTGATTGGGCGGCCTGCCGCGAACAGCAGTTGCCTTTTTTTACCCAAGCGCCCAGCCCCGAGGCTTGCCTTTGGCGTTTGTCGGTTCCCCAAACCGCGACGGTTTTGGAGTTACCTGACGCCGTTCAATCCGGCCCCTTCATTGAATGGCACGGAGCGCAGCGTTGGGTTTGGGCGCCGGCCGTCGCCGCCTCTGCGCTTCACGCGCTTGCGCAGCGTGCGGGCGGCCACGCCACCTTGTTTCGCAGGCCCAAGGGCGCATTAGCAAATCAGACGATACAAGGCGCGGTCTTCCCGGCGCTAGACGCAGTTCAGCAACGCATTCAAAGCGCCTTACAAGAACAATGCGATCCGCATGGCGTGTTCAACACCCGGCGTTTAAACCACGTGTGGCATTCGTAAACGCAAGCCAAAGAACAAATTTTCGCCATGCAATCCACCCTTTCCCCCGAATACCAAAACAGCGCCGATGGCTTGGCAGCACAAGCCATCGTTCGCAACTGCGTGCACTGTGGTTTTTGTACCGCCACCTGCCCCACTTACCAGTTACTTGGCGATGAGCTTGACGGCCCGCGCGGGCGCATTTACCTGATCAAGCAAGTCTTAGAAGGCGCAGATCCCACGCGCAAAACCCAGCAACACCTGGACCGCTGCTTAACCTGCCGCAATTGCGAAAGTACTTGCCCAAGCGGCGTGGAATACGGACACCTCATTGACATTGGGCGCAAGCTGGTCGATGAGAAAGTCAAAAGGCCGGTGCTTGAAAAAACGCTGCGCTGGGCGCTGAAAGAAGGGCTGCCTTCACCCTTGTTTGGCGTGGCGATGAAGATGGGGCAAGCCGTGCGCGGCGTGTTGCCCGCAAGTCTTCGCTCCAAAGTGCCTGCGCGTCAAAACGCCGGGCTCCTTCCTACCCGAACCCATACGCGCAAAGTGCTGATGCTCGCCGGATGTGTACAACCTTCCATGAGCCCCAATATCAACAGCGCAACCATGCGTGTGCTCGATGCCTGTGGAATTCAAACCGTGGTTGCTGCCAAAGCGGGATGTTGTGGCGCTTTAAGGTTTCATCTGAACGATCACGAAGGCGGCAAAGACCATATGCGCATCAACATTGATGCCTGGTGGCCATTGGTGAGCGCGGGCGACGTAGAGGCTATTGTGATGAACGCTTCGGGTTGTGGGGTGATGGTCAAAGACTATGGCCATGCGCTCAAAGACGATCCGGCCTATGCGGAAAAAGCCCAACGCATCAGCGCCTTGACCAAAGACATCAGCGAGTTGCTGCCCGATTTGGTGCCGTTGTTAAAACCCAAATTGCAAAACGATGCGGTTCAAGCGGCCGGCCTACAAGCCTTTCACCCACCTTGCACCTTGCAGCACGGACAAAAATTGCGCGGTGGCGTGGAAGAACACTTGCAGGCGTTGGGCTTTAAGGTGAGCGTCACCACCAACGAATCGCATTTATGTTGTGGTTCCGCTGGAACGTACTCGGTTCTCAACCCCACACTGGCTTATCAGTTGCGTGACCGCAAACTCGGCCACCTCAATGACCTGGCACCACAAGCCATTCTTTCGGCCAACATCGGCTGCATCACCCACCTTCAAAGTGGCTCAGATATTCCGGTGAAACATTGGGTGGAGTTGTTAGACGCGGCCCTCGCTTAGAACAGCCTCAATGTCTTTGGTGAGTGTCTTGGGGGCATCCATCGACCCATAGCGCTTAACGACGTGGCCGTCTTTGCCGATCAAGAATTTCGTGAAGTTCCACTTGATGGCTTTGCTGCCTAAGATGCCCGGGGCTTCTTGGGTGAGCCATTGGTAAAGCGGGTGCGCTTGGGCACCATTGACATTGATTTTTTCCATCATAGAAAAACTCACGCCATAGTTCTTTTGGCAAAACGCACCGATTTCAGCGTTGCTGCCTTTGTCTTGTGCGCCAAACTGATTGCACGGAAAACCCAAGACCACCAAGCCTTGGGGTTGGTAGCGTTGGTGTAGCTCTTCGAGGCCGGCAAACTGAGGTGTAAAGCCGCAGGCGCTGGCGGTGTTAACGATCAGCAGGGCTTTGCCTTGCAGGTCTTTGAGGTGGACGGGTTGGCCGTCAATCGACAGGGCTTCAAAATCGTAAGCGGTGGTCATGGCTTGTCTCCGGTGGGTGGGTTGGGTGAAGGCTTCGAGCTTAGCGTAGCGAGCAGCGCCGCAAGCAAAATCAATCCGCCGCCTAAAGCCACGCGCAGGCTGATCGTGCCCGCGCCTAAAAGCACAGAGGAGACGCTGGCAAAAATCACTTCACACAGCATGATGAGCGATGTGGTGTTGGCCTTTAGGCGCGAGGCGCCATACTGCAGCGCCAAATTGGCCACCGAAATCATCAAGCTCAAACCCAAAACGGCAACAACCCAGTCGGTAGCCATGTTCGGCAGGGCGCCCACCAATCCTTGTTGCATTCCCAGCAAAGCCGCCAAGCTACACATCACTGCGCCCCCGCCAAACATCGCCACTGTCACAGCTGCAGGCGGCGGGCCGCTGAGTTTGCGTAGCATGATGTTAGTCAGCGCAAAACTAAAGCCGCCCAAGAGCGCCAAGCCGTCGGCCATGCTCTCCGGCCACGGCCAAGGCGACTCCGGCGTCTTAAGAACAATCACCACGCCACACAGCGCCATCACCAAACGACCTAAAGACTTCAGTGTGGGTTTTTCTCCGAGCAGCGGCCACGCCAATAAAACTACCCAAGCAGGCATTAAATAAAACAAGATGACGACTCGCACCACATCGCCGATCGTTACCGCCCAGTTGAACCCGACGTTGGTCATTCCTGCGC
>JBAXOC010000214.1:0-3315 GCA_037133455.1 Comamonadaceae bacterium
ACTACTTAATTTTGACAACGTAGAGCTTTACTACGATCAGGTGTATGCCCTTAAAGGCGTCTCTCTCACGCTCAACGCGGGGGAAACAGTCGCTCTGATCGGTGCTAATGGCGCTGGCAAATCGTCCATCCTTCGCGCGATTACGGGTTTGGCCAAACTCCATACTGGAGAGATCCACTTTATGGGGGAACGACTCAACGGTTTGGCAACTGCAGATATCGTCAAAAGAGGGATTTCTATGGTTCCTGAAGGGCGACGTGTTTTTCCCTTCATGTCCATCAAAGACAATTTACTCATGGGCGCATTCACGCGCAGTGACAAAGCTGGAATAGCCCGAACCCTAGACAGCGTGCTTGAACGCTTTCCGCGTTTACGCGAACGCTTTAACCAGCAAGCGGGAACACTATCGGGCGGCGAGCAACAGATGATGGTGATCGGGCGAGCATTAATGGCCAAGCCCCGCATGCTTTTGTTGGATGAACCCAGCCTTGGCATTGCACCCAAATTGGTACAAGACATTGCGCGTTCCATCGTAGCGATCTCTCGCGACGAACAAGTCAGTGTTTTATTGGTAGAACAAAACAGCCGAATGGCACTTTCTATCTCGAACCGTGCCTATGCACTTTCGACAGGTAATGTGGTCGTATCGGGCGAGTCACGCGCTTTAATGGGCGACCCGCGAATTCAAGCAGCCTACCTAGGCGGAGAGTTGTAAAAGCTATGCGCATTTTGGTCATTAATCCCAATACCAGCCACGGCATGACCCAAAAAATTGGCGCAGCTGCCCAACGGGTAGCTGCCGATGGTACAAAAATCATTGCGATAAGCTCACCCAAGGGACCCGTCTCGATCGAAGGCTATTACGATGAGGCAATGAGCTTGGCGGGGCTACTTCAAGCCGTTAGAGATGCTAAAGACTTCGACGCAGTGGTCATCGCTTGCTTTGACGATACGGGCCTTGACGCACTGCGCTGCCTGACAGATAAGCCGGTATTAGGCATCGGTGAGGCGGGCTACCGGATGGCTTCTATGGTGTCCAATAAGTTTTCTGTTGTGACCACTTTGGCGCGCTCAGTTCCAGCTTTAGAACACAATATTCTTCGCTACGGTCTTGAGCGGCATTGCCAGCGCGTACGTTCTTCTGAAGTAGCTGTGCTCGAACTTGAAGAGGCCAATCCAGCCGCACTTAAAAAAATTGAAGATGAAATCGCGCTCGCTATCAAAGATGACCGGGCTGAAGCTATTGTTTTGGGATGCGCGGGTATGACTGATTTGGCAGAATCCCTTTCGCAGCGTTTCTCTTTGCCAGTGCTCGATGGTTTAGCCTGTGCGATTGGCCTGTGCGAAAGCATGGTTCGTTTGGGCTTACGCACATCACGACAAGGTGGCTATGCGCCTCCGCCACAACTTAAACGCGAACTGCCGCCTTAAAAGAACTTCTTTTTGTAGGTTACTTACCCTGCTTTAGCTTCGTTCAACGTTAAATGCGTTGTTGTAGGGTCGGGGATATAGATGCGTTTACCCTGGAAATAAATCCGACTCGATGAAAACTCAGGGCTGTAAATCAAAAAGGGAGCGGCCCCAGAGACGCTTAATTTTTCACCTGCCTTGAGCGTGATTTGGGTGAGTTTTTTTTGGCTATCTAAAATACAGGCTGTCGTATTTTTATCTGCTGCGACGTGAACGTAATTCCCCGCTTTTAAGGGCTCGCTCGGTACCACAACGAGACTTTTTCCTTTAAATTTCCAATCACATTGCGTTGTCTCTTCCGCCGCAACTGGAGTGGCCAATGCAACAGCGGGAACATTAGCAACCGTTGCAGCGGCCTCAGACGCTGCGAGTTCAGGCACAGGAGAAAGTACTGCGGCAACTACTGGAACAGGTACCTCTTGCATTACGGTTTTCGCTGGTGGCGCAGTTGGTTTTTTGGATTGCCCATTGGCCAAAATCAGACTCGCAGCCAAGGTCACAACGAAAGCCACACTCCACCCCATGCGCCCTTGCGTTGTTGCGGCCATCGGCAGTTTTTCAAACACGCGGTCCGCCCAATGGCTCGGGGTGTTTGCCAATTCTGGCGTTGCAATCTCTGGTGTGTTTTGACGAACCACGATTGGCTCAACACGTACGACTTCAGCAGCGACTTGAGCTACAACTTCAACAGGGATGGGCTCTGGGGGCGGGGGCTGAATTCTCACCAGAGGCTCCACACCAAGCCTTGCTAAGAGGCTTCGGCCTACATGGCGTTTAATTTGCTCTGAATAAAAGAGTTGGTCTTCGCCGGGGACGCTGCTCTCTAACTCTTTAAGCTGGGCCAATGAAATGCTGGCGGAACGCGCAAAACTATAGGCATCGATCCCCGCATTTTCACGCGAAGTTTTTAGATGCGCACTGTCTTCAGCATTCCATGCTGGCATGGTTCCCGCCCTTTTTTCAATGACTTGGTTACTTTATTGAAGAAATATGACAATAAAGTTATAACCCTTGAATTCTATCGGATTTGGCAATTAGTTGTCGTGTTTTTTGGCAAACCCTTGGATTATTTGACCTCTAGGCCATTTTGGCAATAGGCCTTCTAAATTGCATCGGGTTAACCCTTGGTGTGAGCGTGAAGTTTCACGCCGCGTTCGGTCGCCCAATGCCTTCAGCGAGAACCACTGCTTCCATCAAGCCGCGGTCATCAACCGCATTGGGGAAAAAGGATTTGGTGATGGTCACTTGCACCTGCGGATCTCCTGCCCCCATGGCCACCACCGCAGCAACAGCCGCGTTGCGCGCCATGGCGGTTGCGGCTTCCAAGGCCTGCGCAGGGTTGGGAAATTGCTGGGTACCCACCGTAGAGTGCACTCGAAATACGCCGCTACCATCGCCGTGGACCTGCACTTGCACCGACTGCGCAACCACCCCAGTGGCTGCGCCCACCGCGTTGGCTACATCACAAAACTCTGGGAAAACCATTTCGCAGCCCAAGCGTTTACCGACCTCCGCGTAATACACCTTGACCGGCCCGCCCACGGCGACCACGGGCACACTCGGGCGCATACTAATCTGAGCCAAGCCCACTGTCGGCTCGCCGCTGCACACTGCGTTAACGAGCTTGTCTTCAGGCAAAGAGAAACCAAATGCGGTATCTAAGATCGCGCGTCCGGTTAAGCGCACCGTTTCGCTCCACACTTGATGCGCATAGGCTTGGGTTCGTTCCGGCGTAGGCATTTTCATGGTCTGTAAACGACAACCCAGCTGAGCTGCCATCAGCGCTGCGGGTTGAGACCAGTTGGCTTGTAAATTCAAAACGTGGGCGGCATCCGACGGGGTAAA
>JBAXOC010000215.1:0-3292 GCA_037133455.1 Comamonadaceae bacterium
GGCCGTAAACCGCTGCTGCTTGCGCATCAAAAGGTAGTGCTGGAATTTCACGTACGAATGCATCTAACGCGGATTGATTGGCAGCCTTCTGTTTTCCTGAACACGCAACGCCATACTCCAACTCAGCCAAAGTAATTGCTGAAATAACTACATCTCCTACAAAGCATTCCGCAAATCGTTGCGCCACTTCTGGTGGTTGGTTCTTCATCAAATAGATGCAGATATTGGTATCGAGCATGAAGCGAGGCATTACAAAGCCTCACGCTCAGACTGCACTTGCTCTTCACGCCCACCCGTCATGAAATCCGAAGAAAAGCGCTTTAGGGCGCCCATCACGTCGCCCATTCGCTTTTGCGCTGGGCGAATACGCAACTCTTCCCCCACCCGCTCAATCACCAAATCCATGTCGTTGGCGCTGTATGCCAGATCGGCAGGGATTCGAACCGCTTGGGAATTCCCGTTTTTAAAGAGTTTGGTTGTTTGCATGCCCTAAGCCTCATGTGTGTACATGTACATCTTAGCAGTTTAAACCCCGTACCGCTCCCGGTACGCTTTGACTTGTGGCAAATGCGCTGCCAAGTTGGGTGAGCCGCTGTGAGACTCTAAATACTTCAACAAATCCCCAAACTCCGCAATCGCACAGACCTGCAAGCCTTCATGCTCGTGCACGTACTGCACCGCGCTGTAAGGTACGTCTTTGGTGGTGCCGTCGGCTTGTTTTTCAGTGGCCATTTCTTGGCGGTCTAGCGCGATCGCCACTGCATGCGGCGTAGCGCCTGCGGCCTTGATCAGGGCAATGGATTCACGCGCTGCGGTGCCTGCGCTCATCACGTCGTCGACGATCAGCACCCGGCCTTTAAGTGGCGCACCGACCAAGCTGCCGCCTTCGCCGTGGTCTTTGGCCTCTTTGCGGTTGTAAGCGAAAGGTACATTCTTGCCCAACCGAGCCAACTCAATTGCTACCGCCGCACCCAAAGGAATTCCTTTGTAGGCAGGGCCGAAGATCATGTCAAACACGATACCACTGTCCAAGATGCGCTGGGCATAAAATTGCGCCAAGCGGCCTAATTTTGCGCCGTCGTCAAACAAGCCTGCATTGAAAAAATACGGACTTTGGCGGCCCGCTTTGGTGGTGAATTCGCCAAAACGCAAAACGCCACAATCGACCGCAAACGCGACAAATTCTTGGGCCAGATTCGGGCTGGCCTGATCAACATTCACCATTAGGACATTCCTTGTTTAAATTAACCAGCCTCAACCTCAACGGCATCCGATCGGCCACCAGCAAAGGACTTGAGCCTTGGTTGCAAGCGCTTGCGCCTGATTGTATTTGCGTGCAAGAAGTCAAAGCCCAGGCTGACGATATTGCGGGAAAGTTTGAGTCCTTGGCCGATATGAAGGGCTACTTTCACTTTGCCCAAAAGAAAGGCTACTCCGGCGTGGGCGTGTACACCCGCCACGCCCCCAGCGACATCATCGTGGGATACGGCTCTTCTGAATTTGATACCGAAGGGCGCTACGTCGAACTGCGCTTTGACACCCCAAAACAAAAGCGCTCCATCATCAGCGCCTACTTTCCCAGTGGCTCGTCGGGCGAGGAACGCCAACAAGCCAAGTTTCGATTTTTGGCGGAGTTTTACGAACACCTTGCGGCGTTAAAAAGCCAGCGCGAATTCGTCCTGTGTGGCGATATCAACATCGCCCACCAAGAGATTGATCTCAAAAACTTCAAAGGCAACAAAAAGAACTCTGGCTTTTTGCCCGAAGAACGCGCATGGATGAGCAAGCTACTGAGTGAAGCGGGCATGGTCGATGTTTATCGCCAACTCGAGCCCACTGCCACCGATGCGGCTTACACCTGGTGGAGCAATCGCGGCCAAGCCTATGCGAAAAACGTAGGCTGGCGCTTGGACTACCACTTGGCTACCCCCGCATTGGCTGCGGGCGCAAAAACCCACGCCGTTTATAAAGAGGTGAAGTTCTCAGACCATGCGCCGTTGACGATTGCGTATGACTGGGCGGCGTAACTGCGTTACTCCGCTTGCTTTTCCCGAAACACCCAGCGGCGCAGTTTGCCTAAGAAGTGTTCGATGTCATCCATCACCGTAAACACCGACGGAATCACCAACAGGCTCAGCACGGTGGAGGTGATTAAGCCGCCGATCACGGCAACTGCCATGGGACTGCGGAAACTACTATCGGCAGCGCCCCAACCTGCGGCAAGTGGCACCATGCCCGCGCCCATTGCCAGCGTGGTCATCACAATGGGGCGAGCGCGTTTATGACAAGCATCCATCAATGCATCAAAACGGCTCATCGGCGACACCACGGAGCGCCCGTCAGAACCGTCGTTTCCGCGTCGCGCAAGAATGGCGTACTCCACCAACAAAATTGAATTTTTGGTAGCGATGCCCATAAGCATGATGAGACCAATGAGCGAAGGCATGGAGAAACTTTTATCGGCAATTAAGAGCCCGACAAAAGCACCGCCGAGCGACAGTGGCAAGGCAGCCAGAATGGTGAAGGGGTGTAAGAAGTCTTTGAACAGTAAGACCAGCACAATGTAAATACACAACACACCTGTGAGCATGGCCAAGCCAAAACTAGCGAACAGCTCACCCATCACTTCGGCGTCACCCAAGGTGAGTTGCTTTACCCCGGCAGGAAGGTTTTTGATGGCGGGGAGTTTGTCTACGGCGGCAGTCACGTCACCTAACGCCGCACCAGAGAGCTCGACTTCAAAAGTAATGTTTCTGCTGCGGTTTAAGCGGTCAATGACAGCGGGGCCGCCAGTGACTTCAAGGGTTGCGACTTGGCTGAGCATGACCGGGCCCTTGGCACCAGGAATGGCAAGGCGACCTAAGACTTCGAGGTCTTGGCGAGCGGTTTGCTCCAGTTTGACGATGATTGGGATTTGGCGTTGGCTTAAGTTGAGCTTGGCTACAGCAGTGTCATAGTCACCCACGGTTGCAATGCGCAAGGTATCGCCAATCGCACTGCTGGTTACTCCGAGATCAGCAGCGCGAACAAAGTCAGGGCGCACGGCGATTTCTGAGCGAATCAAACTGGCGCTACTTGTGATGCTGCCCAAACCAGGAATGGTGCGTAAATCTCTCTCAACCGCAGCCGCCGCAAGCGTTAAGGCTTGCGGGTCTTCTCCAGCGAGCACAAGCACGTACTTTTCACCCGAACCACCCAAGCCCACTTTGCTGCGAACGCCGGGCAAAGCGGACATCGCAGCGCGGATGTTGTTTTCGATGCCTTGCTTGCGCGGACGTTTGCCGCGCTCGCT
>JBAXOC010000216.1:0-3262 GCA_037133455.1 Comamonadaceae bacterium
GTGGTCGGTGCTATTTTGTTGGGACTCATTGAGTCTATTGGTGCGGGCTATATCGGAGAACTCACTGGTGGAATTTTAGGAAGCCATTACTCCGATATTTTTGCGTTCATTGTGCTTATCGTCGTTCTTACTTTGCGCCCCTCGGGCTTGCTAGGTGAGCGCGTCGCAGACCGCGCTTAAGGAAGTCATCACTATGAAACTACAACAAAAATTCTTAGTCATTGTTTTGGCTGCTCTGGCATTACTAGTTTTACCTCTGCTATTGCAAGGTTTCGGTAACGCATGGGTGCGTATCGCTGACATGGCACTTCTGTATGTTCTGCTTGCTGTGGGTTTGAATATTGTGGTTGGTTATGCCGGTTTATTGGATCTAGGCTATGTCGCTTTTTTTGCAATTGGCGCTTACATGTTTGGCCTGCTGAATTCCCCGCATTTGATAGAAACTTTCCCAGCCATTGCGGCCATGTACCCGCAAGGTTTGCATTCTCCGCTTTGGGTTGTGATCCCGTTGGCGGCGGGAATTGCAGGCACATTCGGTATTCTTTTAGGTGCTCCCACCCTGCGTTTGCGCGGCGACTATCTTGCGATCGTTACCTTAGGATTCGGTGAAATTATTCGGGTGTTTTTGAATAATTTAGATAACCCTGTCAACATCACCAATGGACCCAAAGGAATTAACCAGATTGATTCTTTGCACTTTTTTGGATTTGACTTAGGAAAGAAGTTGGTGGTTGGTGGTTTTGAATTTGCGTCCGTATCGCTTTATTACTACCTGTTCCTTGCTTTGGTTTTAGTTAGTATCTTGATCTCCCACCGCTTGCAATTGTCTCGTATTGGACGAGCGTGGATGGCAATCCGCGAAGATGAAATCGCTGCAAAAGCCATGGGAATCAATACCCGTGATTTGAAACTCGCCGCGTTCGGCATGGGAGCCACCTTTGGTGGTGTTTCTGGCGCGATGTTTGCATCTTTCCAAGGCTTTATTTCACCCGAGTCGTTCAGTTTGATGGAGTCGGTGATGATTGTTGCGATGGTCGTTCTCGGCGGTGTGGGGCATCTCCCTGGTGTGATTTTGGGAGCCGTGCTGCTTTCTGCTTTGCCTGAGGTTCTGCGCTATGTGGCCGGACCTTTGCAATCGCTGACCGGTGGTCGTTTAGATGCTTCTATCTTGCGTCAATTGTTGATTGCCTTGGCCATGGTCAGCGTTATGCTGCTGCGTCCCCGTGGTTTATGGCCAACGCCAGAACACGGTAAATCTTTGCAACCAGCCGCCAAAGCTTGATCGGAATCACCATGACGACAACAGTAAAAAATTCGGTGAAAGATACCGTTCTCCATGTCAAAGGCGTATCCAAACGCTTCGGAGGTTTGCAAGCCTTAAGCGACGTAGGCATCACCATTGAACGCGGCCAAGTCTATGGATTGATTGGCCCAAACGGCGCAGGAAAAACCACATTCTTCAACGTACTGACTGGTTTGTACACGCCCGACACAGGCTCCTTTGAATTAGCGGGTAAGGCGTATCAGCCCACGGCGGTGCATACCGTTGCAAAGGCGGGCATTGCGCGAACGTTTCAAAATATCCGTTTGTTCGCGGAGATGACCGCCTTGGAAAACGTGATGGTCGGACGCCACGTTCGCACCCATTCTGGTTTACTGGGCGCTATGTTTCGAACCGCCTCGTTTAAAGCCGAAGAGGCAGCCATCACGCAGCGTGCGCATGAGCTCCTAGAGTACGTTGGTATCGGTAAATTTGCCGATTACCGCGCGCGAACTTTAAGTTACGGTGACCAACGTCGATTAGAAATAGCCAGGGCACTGGCCACCGATCCTCAGTTGATTGCATTGGATGAACCTGCTGCAGGTATGAATGCCACTGAAAAAATCATGTTGCGTGAGTTGATTGACCGTATCCGGAATGACAACCGCACTATTTTATTGATCGAACACGATGTGAAACTCGTCATGGGGCTGTGCGACCGTGTCACGGTGCTCGATTACGGTAAACAGATCGCTGAAGGTACCCCCGCTGATGTTCAGAAAAACGACAAAGTGATCGAAGCCTATTTAGGTACCAGCGGACACTGACACCACTCAACAAAGTGCTTTGCTTTTACGCTGAGCCGGACAAGGAAACGATATGACTGGCAAAACATTGCTCAAGGTAACAGGACTGAAGGTGTCTTACGGCGGAATTCAAGCCGTTAAAGGCGTTGATTTTGAGGTGCATGAGGGCGAATTGGTTTCCTTAATTGGATCGAACGGTGCCGGTAAAACCACCACCATGAAGGCCATTACGGGCACCTTGCCGATAGCTGCTGGCGACATTGAATATTTAGGCCAAAGTATTCGTGGCCAAGGCCCGTGGGATTTGGTCAAGCAGGGACTGGCGATGGTTCCCGAGGGCCGCGGCGTATTCACACGCATGTCGATCATTGAGAATTTGCAAATGGGTGCGTACATCCGCGATGACAAAGCAGAGATTGAAACCGACATTGAAAAGATGTTTGCGATTTTTCCTCGACTCAAAGAACGCAAGGACCAACTTGCCGGAACCATGTCTGGCGGCGAGCAACAGATGCTGGCCATGGGCCGCGCTTTAATGAGCCGCCCGAAGGTCTTGTTAATGGATGAACCTTCTATGGGTTTGTCACCCATCATGGTGGATAAAATTTTTGAAGTGGTTCGCGATGTGTTCGCCCAAGGCGTCACGGTCTTGCTGGTTGAACAAAACGCAAGCCGTGCCTTGTCCATCGCCAACCGTGGTTATGTGATGGAGTCGGGCGTCATCACCATGACGGGTGATGCCAAGCAAATGCTCAATGACCCCAAGGTACGTGCAGCGTATTTGGGAGAGTAGTTTGCGCGTTTTTGGATAGCCTGTGCGGCTCGATCGCTACGTTCTTGCGCTCCTGTTTGCCACCTTGGTATGGGGTTTAACCTTTCCAGTCTTAAAGGTGGCAACTGCATCTTTGACTGGGATTGAAGTTTCCGCGCTTCGGTTTTTAATTGCAGCCGTTTGTATGGCGCCATTTGCCTTGCGCGTTCCTGCCCACACTTGGCGCGCCGGTTGTATTTTGGGCGCTTTGGTGCTCATCACCTATGTGGCCCAAGCCTTCGGTTTGGAATTTATTTCCTCCAATCGCAGCGCGTTTCTCACCAGTTTGAATGTTTTGATGGTTCCACTGTTGGGTATCGCACTCGGCGCACGTCCCTCGTGGTTGGTGGTGATTGCCGCGGGGCTGGCGTGTTCCGGAATCGG
>JBAXOC010000217.1:0-3248 GCA_037133455.1 Comamonadaceae bacterium
ATCGTGTTCACCCGCGCTGATAAAGATCTTATTGCCCGTAATCCGATACGTTCCGTCAGCTTGGGGTTCGGCTTTGGTTCGCATCAAACCGAGGTCGGTCCCGCAATGGGGCTCGGTTAAACACATCGTGCCTGTCCACTGGCCACTCGTCATTTTGTGAAGGTAAGTCGTTTTTTGCGCATCGGTTCCATGGGTAGCTAAGGATGCGTAGGCCCCGTGGGTCAAGCCGGGGTACATGGTCCACGCCTGGTTAGCGCTATTGAGCATTTCGTAAAACATTTGGTTCACAATCAATGGCAAACCCTGCCCACCAAACGCGGGGTCGCACCCCAGCGCCGCCCAACCGCCTTCAACATACTGCGCGTAGGCTTCTTTGAATCCCTTGGGCGTTGTCACCGCATGGGTTTTGACATCGAGTTGGCAACCTTCTGCGTCGCCACTGATGTTCAGCGGGAACAAAACCTCGGAGGCAAACTTGCCCCCTTCTTCAAGCACCGCATTGATCGTTTCTGCATCCATATCCGCATGTTTAGGGATGGTTTTGAGGGTATCGGTAATGTGCAGTAATTCGTGCATTACGAATTGCATGTCACGCAGTGGCGGGGTATAGCTTGGCATGGGGAAACTCCTGGAAGGTTTAAATCGAAAGGGGAAAATTAAGCAGTAGCGACTTGCGTACCGTAGCGGGCCAAGATGTCGTCAAAACCACGGTTAGCTCGGGCTAAGGAGCCGGGTTTTTGCAAAAAGCGGGCTTCGTAATGCAGCGCCAAAATCAGTGCATGAATCTCAAAAGCAATTTGCTGCTCATCGGCATCAGAGACCAAATGACCACAACCCTTGGCTAAGACCACGGCCCGGTATAAAGCGCTCAGCCAGGTTTGAACGGAGTTGGCCAGGGCATCACGCACGGGCCCGGTTCGGTCATCAAACTCCACTGCGCCGCTGATAAAAATACAGCCCGATTGCAACTCAACCGCGACGCGCTTCATCCAGTTGTCAAACAAAGCGCGAAGTCGCGGCAAACCACGTTGCGCTTGCATAGCGGGATAAAAAATTTCTTGCTCAAAAGTAGCAAAGTATTCGTGAATCACCGAAATCTGCAACTCTTCACGAGATCCAAAGTGGGCAAACACCCCGGACTTGCTCATGTGCATACGCTCTGCCAATGCACCAATACTCAAGCCCTCGAGTCCCACTTGCGTTCCCAAGGTGACGGCTGCTTGCACAATGGCTTGCTTGGTTTGCTGACCTTTTTGTAAAACCCTCAGCGCAGGCTTGCGCTCGGAGGCGGATTCAGCGATAGCAGCGTCTAAAACGGAAGAAGGCATGGAACGGACGAAATGGTGAAAATAGTACGATCGTGCTATTTTGCACCATTTCCACTACAAGCTTGGATTGACCCTGATTAACGGAGGTTGATCAGGAGAAAGCTGCTTCTCAAGATGATCGGATCATCGTCCCAAAGGCCTGGTCGGTGAGTATCTCGAGGAGCAGCACGTGGGGTACGCGTCCGTCAATGATGTGGACCGCCTTGACACCGCTTTTCGCGGCATCAAGTGCCCCACTGATTTTTGGCATCATGCCGCCTGAGATGGTTCCGTCGGCAAACAACGCGTCAATTTGACGGGCACTGAGCTCGGTCAACAACTCACCCGCTTTGTTCAAAACACCACTGATATTGGTCAACATCAAGAGTTTTTCTGCTTGGAGTACCGTGGCTAACTTGGCAGCCACTACGTCGGCATTGATGTTGTAGCTCTCATTGTTTTCACCAAAACCGATGGGGCTAATGACCGGAATAAACGCATCGTCCTGAAGAGCCTTCACGACGCTGGGGTCTACGCTGACGATATCGCCCACTTGGCCGATGTCATGCTCAACGGCTGGGTTGGCTGAATCTAACATTTTGAGCTTTTGCGCCCGAATCATGGCGCCATCACGTCCGGTCAGCCCTACTGCTTTACCGCCGGCTTGGTTAATCAGCCCGACGATATCTTGTTGCACCTCGCCTCCCAAAACCCACTCCACGACTTCCATGGTCTCAGCGTCGGTTACGCGCATACCTTGAATAAATTCCCCGGTTTTGCCTAAACGCTTTAATGCGTTTTCGATCTGAGGCCCACCACCATGAACCACCACGGGGTTGATACCCACCAATTTGAGCAGTACCACGTCTTGGGCAAAGGCAGCCTGTAAAGCGGGGTCCGTCATTGCGTTGCCGCCGTATTTAATAACCATGGTTTTGCCATGGAACTGACGGATGTATGGCAAAGCTTGGGCCAATATTTCGGCTTTATCTTTGGGGCTGATGTTGAAAGGTTTGCTCATTTTGCAATATGCATCATCAATCTAAATACGGAGCCCTAAGCGATCTGTAAATTTTAGGCGCCCGCATTGGGTTTTAGATTTGATCAAGACTAAATCAGGAAGGCCTCTTTGGCTTGACCTTGACTAATTAATTGACTTAACCATTTCGGGGTCAATCCACGCCCAGTCCAAGTTTCACCATTGGGACCGCGATATTTTGGCGCAACGGGATTACTGGCTTTACGAGCAACCTTTGGTAACTTTTTCACAACGAGCTTGCCCTTGGCAACACGACCCACTTTACCCTTGCCCGTCTTGGAAGATTGCAAATCTTTGACTGTGATTCCAAAAGCTGCCATTTTGGAAAGAATCTCCTGAACAGTTGAATTGAAATCTTTAGTTTTGATTTCATTTGCCTGTTTTTGCAGTTTTTCAATTTGACTTTGAATATCGATTAAATTAGACATGTCTTACTCCTGAGAAAATTAGAAGTTTAATTATAACTCTGTCAAACTCAATACTACTGCTTAATTATTACTGCCGCCCATACGCATCTTCAAACCGCACAATATCGTCTTCACCTAAATAACTTCCTGATTGCACTTCGATTAACTCCAAATTCGTTAAGCCTGGGTTTTCTAGTCTGTGTTTAATACCTAAAGGGATATAGGTACTTTGGTTTTCAATCAGCGTCATGGTTTCTTCGCCTTTGGTGACCAAGGCTATTCCGCTCACAACAATCCAATGTTCGGCGCGGTGGTGGTGCATTTGTAGGCTGAGTTTGGCGCCAGGTTTGACCGTGATGCGTTTGACTTGGTGGCGCTCGCCCACATCTACTCTGTCGAACGAGCCCCACGGTCGGGCGACTTTTTTGTGGTGAGCAGACTGTTGGATGCCGTCTGCTGAGGAAAACTTTTGCGTCTCAAGGGCCACTGTCGGAT